>NC_001263.1:87500-250000 GCF_000008565.1 Deinococcus radiodurans R1 = ATCC 13939 = DSM 20539
AAGGCGGTGGTGCCCACCGGCACGTCGATGTAAGTGTCCTGTCCGTCGGCGCCCTGACGCAGCCGGCCCTCGCCGTAGCGCCCGTTTTCGGCCTTGAACTTGCGTCTGCCGACGAGCCGTTCCAGCGACTCCACACCCTCGATGGCGCGGAGAATGATGCTGCCGCCGCGTCCGCCGTGGCCGCCGTCCGGGCCGCCTTTTTCCATGTATTTGGCGCGGTGGAAACTCATGCTGCCGTCGCCGCCGTTGCCCGCCGCAACCTCGATATTCAGTACGTCACGAAATGCCATTTCGGACCTCCAGAGACCTGCCGGGGACTGACAGGAGGCGTCAGGCCGCCGAAGCAGGTGAAAAAAAACCGCGCCCCCCCAGAACTGGGCAGGGCGCGGCTGTCCGCCGAAATTCAGTCGGCAGCGACTTCGGTCTGGGCAGCTTCGATGCTGATGAAGCGGGCGCCCTTGCCCTTGTTGATGAAGACGACCTTGCCGTCGGAGAGCGCGAACAGGGTGTGGTCGCGGCCCATGCCGACGCCCTGACCCGCCTTGAACTTGGTGCCGCGCTGACGAACCAGGATGTTCCCGGCCTTCACGACTTCGCCGCCGAACTTCTTGACGCCCAGGTACTTGGGGTTGCTGTCACGTCCGTTCTTGGACGAACCTACGCCTTTCTTGTGTGCCATGTCCTACGCCTCCTTTAGCCCTGGATGCCCAGAATCTTGATCGCGGTGAAGTTCTGGCGGTGACCGGTGCGGCGGCGGTACTGCACGCCGCTCTTGTACTTGCGGATGTAGATCTTCTTGCCGCGCCCGTGCTCGACCACTTCGGCCTGCACGGTGTACTTGCCGGCGTCTTCGCCGAACACGGTCTGCTCGCCGCCTACGAAAAGGGCCTTGAGTTCGACCTTGTCGCCCGCTTCGCCTTGCAGGCTCTCGACGCGAATCACGTCGCCCTCCGAAACGCGGTACTGCTTGCCGCCCGTTTGAATGATTGCAAACATCTCTTTCCTCCTGCCGCCCGCACCCTTCATTGCAAGAAGGCTCGGGCCATTGTGCTGTCGTTTGCCCGTCGCCGGGCCACCAAGCGAAAACTGTACCACACCCACCTGACCACGGGAACAAGCCCGAACCGGAAGTTTGACCGGAACGGGCAAAAGCAGACAGTCCTGGCCCCAGGTTGGGGCGAATAAGAAGTGGACCGCGTGCATGTTCCCGTTCTGATCTATGTGTCCTCGCGGTACACATGGACTCGCGGTGGGGTGGCGCCTGGGCGAGTCGGTTGCTAAAGCCTCCGGGCGACCTCGGACATCTGCCGGGGCCGCGACTGCCGGCCACTATAGCAGACGGCAGGTTGGCTCCTAGCAGTGCGCTGTGGGGTCAGGCAGGGTCGCTCTTCGGCGCCTCGTCCTCATGCCCCTTGAGGCCGCGAATCTCCTCGATAAAGCGTTCCAGACTGTCGAAGTCGCGGTAGACACTGGCAAAGCGGATGTAGGCCACGTCGTCGAGGGGTCGTAGAAAAGTCATGGCGCGGCGCCCGATTTCCTCGGTGGGAATTTCGCCGCCCTGCACCTCGTCTTCGAAGCTGTAGGCGAAAGTCCGTAGCGCCGCCTCCTCCACCGGACGTTTCTCGCTGGCGAGCGCCAGGCCGCGCAGCAGCTTGTCGGGGTTGAAGGCCTCGCGCACGCCGCTGCGCTTGACGACCATCAGCGGTTCGAGCTGCGCCCGCTCGTAGGTGGTGAAGCGCCGGGTGCAGGTCAGGCACTCGCGGCGGCGCCGGATGCTGGCTCCGTCGTCGCTGGGACGAGAATTGATGACCCGCGAATCGGGCGAGGAACAGTAGGGACACTTCACGGCTGGCGGTCCACCTGCCCGGAACGGATCTGCTCGGCGCGGACTTGGTCAGAACGGGCCTGGCCTGCGCGGGGCAACGGGGGCAGCGGCACCTCGAGCACGTTGCCGCCGAGGTGCCCGAGCGACGGCATCGCCAGGGCCAGCACCGCGTCGGTCAGCGGCTGGTCGAGCCGGTCGTCGCCGCTGCTCGCCCGCGAAGGCAGCAGCAGGTTCAGGCGCATGTCTTCCTGCCCTGCGTGCTCGACCAGCGAGCGAATCGCCCCGCGCTGGGGCTGCACCTGCAAGCCCGCCTCGTCGCGGTGCGGCCCCACGATGGTCAGCCAGGTCTGGGGGTGGCGGCGGCGCAGCACCTGGGTCAAGGCAACGGTGCTCTTGACGTTGGCGCCGAACAGGTCCATCCACTCGTTTTCGCTGAGGTCCTGAAAGGTGGAGTAGGCCCGCTTGTCCGCGAGGTGCACCACGCCGTGCAGTTCGCCGTAGATGTCGAGAATGCGCCCGAGCGCGCTGATGCAGTCGAGCGGCACCGACACGTCGGCGGCAAGCGGAATGACCTGCCCGCCCTGCTGCTCGATGCCGCTGGCGATGGCGGCGAGGTTTTCGGGCGCGGTGCCCACCAGAATCACGCTGGCGCCCGCGTGGGCCAGCGCGGTGCCGATGGGCCGCCCGTAGCCCTGATCGGCGCTGGTCACGGCAATCACCTGATTGGTGAGCAGGCCGCGCTGGGCCGGGGAAGGCGAAAACGCGCCGCCAGCGGAAGACGTCATAGCGGCCAGCATAGCGGGCCAGCCGCGCAAAATTGCGACGCCGCAGACGGGCGCCGGATTGCGCGCCCCGGCGCTACTGCCGGTACTCGCGGCCTTTCCACGCCACCTGCCGCCGCAGCGCCCGGCGGTACACCGGCAGCATCAGCAGTGGCGTGAGCGGCCCCAGCAGCCCCTCGGCGAGGTCGGCGGGGCGGCGGCGTCCGGCGAGAAAGTTGGTCAGCGGGCGCTCGGCCACACTCGCCAGCCGCAGCCAGCGCGCCCCCGGCAGCGGCCACAGCCAGGGCGCCGTGTAGATGGCGAACACCAGCGCGAAGCTCAGCGCCAGCCGCCCCCGCCGTCCCCCGTGCACCGCGAGCAGATTCTTGCCGAAGCCGGCCACCGAGTCGGGGTAAGAGCGGTACATCCGCACCCCGATACAGTCCTGACCGAGCGCGAGCGAGAGCCGCCCGCCCGCCTCACGGACCCGGTAGGCAAACTGCACGTCCTCGAGCACGTCGCCGCGCACCGCCGCGTGCCCGCCGAGCGACCAGTAAAAGGAGCGCCGGAAGACCATGACCTGCCCGTTGGCCGCGCTCGCCGACGGAATGGGAAAAAGCAGCAGCGGCAGCGGAAAGAGCAGCAGCAGCGGCAGCTCGGCCAGCGGGGTCAGCAGCCGCTCGCCGGGGGTCACGTTGCGCTGGCGCGGCCACACGCTGAGCAGGTCGGCGCCCGCGCGTTGCCACTGCGCCGTCACCGCGCCCAGCGCACCGGGGTGCCAGCTCACGTCGGCGTCGGTGAACACAAGCACGTCGCCGCTCGCCGCCCGCGCGAGTTGCTGACAGGCCCAGGGCTTGCCCACCCAGCCGGGCGGCAATGGCTCGCCGGTCAGCACGCGGGCGCCGAGGCTGCGGGCGACCTGCGCGGTGTCGTCAACCGAGCCGTCGTCGAGGACGAGCACCTCCGCCGCGCCCTGAGCAAGCAGACCGGGCAGGTTGCGCCGCAGGTTGGCGGCCTCGTCGCGCGCGGGTACGAGCAGCGAAACGCGCACGTCCGGCAGCGGCGGCTGCGGGCGCAGGCGGGGAAAAGCCACAGCGTTGTTGACCAGCATCAGGGCCTTGTAGCCGAGAAAAGCGCCGGTCAGGACGTGGTAGAGCAGCGAGAGGGGCTTCATCGGAGCGGGCCTTTCGGTGCGGGGAGTGAAGCGCCCTGCAAAGTCGTCAGCCGGGCGAGCAGCCGCGTGGGCAGGCCGGGCCGGTCGTGCACGCTGCTCGCGCCGCGCACCCAGCGCAGGTATCCGGCGGGCGGCAAATCAGGGTCGGCGGCGTGCAGGTCGGCGTCCAGCCGGGCGACGGCAGCACGGAGGGCTCCGGCCAGGTCGGCGGGCGGCATCGGCGGCGCGAACCGCACGAAGGCTTCGGGCTTCTGCGCTCCCCGCACCAGCACCCGCAGCCCGACGGGAATCAGGGGCACGCCTGCTTGCCGGGCCACCCACGCCGCGCCGGGGTGCAGCGCGCCGAGCGGGCCGGGCGGTTGCAGGGCGCCCTCGGGAAAGAGAACCGTCCAGCCGCCGCGCCGGGCGTGGCGCACGGCGGCGCGGACCTCCCCGGTGCCGATGGCCCCCACCCGCCGCAGAAAGGGAAAGCGCCCGAGTTGCCGCTCGGTCATCATCACCCGGAGGTCCGCGCCGCACTGCCAGGCGAGTTCGCCGAGCAGGTAGCCGTCCCACCACGACTGGTGGTTGGGGGCGAGCACCGCGCCGCCGGGCGGCAAAGGCCCGGTCACGTAGACCCCGGCGAGCTCGGCGCGCAGGCTGCGGCGAATGCTCAGGCGCACCAGGGGGCCGGTCCAGTCGCCCTCAACTGGCACGCCGCACCCCGCGCGCGAGCAGCGCTCCCAGCCCCATCACGGCGAGTGTGACCCCCGCTTCCGCCAGCCGCCCCACCAGCACCAGCCCGCCCGGCAGAAAAAAAGCCTCGGTGAAGTAGGCGAGCGAGAAGGACGGCGATAAGCCCTCAGCCTTCTGCTTCTCTTTGGCATCAAAAAGCCCCGGCGCCAGACGCTTCATGCCCCAGGCAATCGCCGTGCCCACCGCCCACCAGCCGAGAAAGTTCTGCACCGGCGCCCCGGCCCACAGCGGGTGGGGGTCGCTCCAGCGCCAGTAGTTCTGCGCCGTCATCAGCGGTTCGAGGCCCACGTCCCAGCACGTGATGAGCAGCCCCGCCAGCCAGGGGCGCCCGCCCGCGAGTTGCAGCCCGGCGAGGGTAAAGGCGAACCAGCCCAGCGGCACGATAAGCGGCACCGTGAGCACGGTGGGCGCGGGGGCGGTGGCGTAGGAGTACTGCCCAAAAGGAACCCCCGTCCGGCTGCCGAGCAGTTCCACGCCCAGCCCGGCGAGGCAGGCGAGGGCGGCGAGCTGCGCGGCCTGGCCCCAGCCCGCCCGCTGCGCGGCGTAGCTCAGTCCGGCGACGAACAGCGCCCCGGTGCTGAGCAGCCCCAGCAGCGCAAACCCCTGCGGCCACAGCGGCACCGGAATCTTGAGGGCCACGGAGAGCGCGAGCCACCCCAACCACGGCGGCGTCTCAGCGAGCAGCCGTTGCCAGCGCCGCCGCAGGGTGGCCCCGAACGCTGACCCCAGCGCGTCCCCCGCCAGCGCAAACACCCCGGAGAGCGGCAGCCCCAGCGCAATCAGAGCCCAGCCTGCGGACTGCTCGGCCAGCGCCAGCAGCGCCCCCAGAAAGGCGAGGCCGAGGCCAGCGGCGGCCAGCCCCCAGCGCAGGAGGGGGGGCGAGATCAACCCGGCTCCTGCGAGTGCAGGGCGGCAAAATACTGGGCGGTCGTCTCCGAAACGTCCCCCGGCAGGGCGCTCGGCGGCCACATGCCCAGGATCCGCATCTCGCCCACCGTCAGCTCAGTTTCCTCGCGCAGTTCGCGGGGGGTGGTTTCCTCAATGGCTTCGGCGCCTTCACTTCCGCCCCCCGGCACGTCCCACTGGCCGTCGTCGCGGCGCCGAACCAGCAGCACTGCGGCCCCGCGCCGCACGGCGATTCCGGCCCCGGTTCGTTTCATTTCCAGCGCCTCCGCGTCAGGTCCTTCACGATGACCCGCGCCGCGTTGCGTCCCGAGGCGCCCATGATGCCTCCGCCGGGGTGGGTGCTGGCGCCGGTGAGGTACAGCCCCTGCACGCCCGGCCAGCGGTACTGGCTCGCTTTCAGCCAGGGGCGGAAGGAGAACATCTGGTCGAAGGACATTTCCAGGTGCATCACGTTGCCCCGGTGCAGGCCGAGGTTGGTTTCCAGCCACTGCGGCGTCTGCACGAGTTCGCCCACAATCGTGTCGCGGGTGCCCGGCGCGTAGTGCTCAAAGGCCCGCAGGATGTTCTCCCGCGCTTCGGCGGTGCGCGTTTCCCAGCTCCCGGTGGCGAGCTCGAAGGGGTAGTACTGCGCCCACAGCCACAACACGTCGCCGTTCGGTGGGGCGAGCGAGTCGTCCACCGCGCTGAAGCTCATGGCGACGAGGGGCGGGTCGGTGGTGGGCTGCCCGGCGAGGTATTCGCCGTAGCCCTGCATGATTTGCCGCTCGTTTTTGATCAGCAATCCCAGGCCGATGCGTGAGTCGGGCTCGGTGTGGTGACGGTATTTGACTTTTTCACTGAGGGCGAGGCGCAAAATCATGCCGAAGCCGTTGCCCACGCGCACATTCCTGGCGGCGCTAGGGACATATTCGGCGGGCAGGGCATTCGCAGTGGTCAGGATGTGGACGCCCGACACGACGGCGCGGGCGGTGTACGTCTCGCCGCTTTCCAGCCGGATGCCCTGCGCCTTGCCGTCCTTGACCAGAATTTCCTTGACCGGCGCGTCGGTGAAGACCTCGCCGCCTTCGGCCTCGGTGGCCCGGCGCAGGGCTTTGGTCAGGCCGCCGCTGCCGCCTTTGGGCCGCGCCACGCCGCCTTCGTGGTAGAGCGGGTGCCACAGCAAAAAGGGCGCGCTCAGCGGGTCCGAGGGTGGGGGGCCGCTCTGGGCCGCCATCCAGGTCAGGGGAGCCCGCACGCGCTCCTCGCTGAAGTACTCGCGCGCCACGTCGCCGTAGGGCCGCAGGATGCGCGGGAGCTGCTCGTTCCAGTCCTTGCCCTGGCCGCTGCGCATCACCATTTTGCCCAGGTCGAGCGGCCCCGGCGCCGAGTTGAACAGGTCGGCCACGGCGCGCGCGAAGGGTGTCCAATCGTCGAGAAAGCGCCCGTAGGCGTCGCCCTGCCCGGGAAACTTTTCGTCCAGTTCGCGGATGGTCCGCCCGGCGTCGCGGTGAATGAACCAGGGCGTTTCACCGTCGGAAGCGTGAAACATAGGGTCCACTTCGAGGTAATGCAGCCCGTGCCGCGTGAGTTCGAGTTCGCGCACGATGGGCGTCATCCGAATCAGGATGTGGGCGCTGCCGCCGTAGTCGAAGCGGTAACCGGGCACGACCTCCTCGGTGCTGACCGCCCCGCCGACGAGGTGCCGCCGCTCGAACACGCCGACTTTCAGGCCCGCCCGGGCGGCGTAGGCAGCAGTCACCAGCGCGTTGTGGCCCGCGCCCATGACGATCAGGTCGTAATCCGGCATTTGGGGTCAGTCTGGCACGCCGGCGGCGGGGGGGAGGGTGGGGGGCGGTACGCTTGCCCCACCTGGCCTGATACGGTTTCAAATTGAGTCCCGGACATGTCCGGGCGCAATTTTGCCGGGAGCGCATGGAAAAAATACGGTTTTAAGGAGATAGACGGGCATCCGGCGCCTCTTTCGGATGTTCGGGAATCGGATTAAAGCAGTATGAAACGTCGGTGGCTAGAACACTGGCAGTTCCCGGCGGCAGCCCCCGGCCCCACCATTGACTGAAAAGGTGAGAAATATTACAGTAGGGCATGCCCAGGGGGTCCCCGGGCGTCCCGGAGAATCGAAAGGAGGTCCTATGAAGCGTTCTGCTGCTCTCGGTCTGACTGTTCTGTTCGGCGTTCCCGCGTCCGCCCAATCCGCCCAGTCCCTCGTCACCGGCACCTCGACCACGGAACTGGTAGGGATCGCACGCGGGTTCGGGTCGGCTTCGCTCGGAACGTCGTCTGCTACCGGTTCACCCAAGATCACCGGGCGCATCGGCGGCCAGGAATACTCGGTGTACTTTTACGGCTGCGACTCCAACAAGAAAAACTGCACCAGTATCCAGTTTGCGACCTACTGGATCGGCAAACGGCTGACCGCGGCCGAGGTCAACCAGTGGAACGCCGACAAGCGCTTCGGCAAGCTGTTTATCGACAGCGATGGGGATCTCAACCTCCAGATGGATGTCAATCTGGATTTCGGGGTGACTTACAAGAACATGGAAGACACCTTCGATCTCTGGAAACTGGTCCTGGAGGACGTCCTCGACGCGATCTGATCCGGGTCTGAGAGAGAAATAGCGCCTCTGATACCACTTTGAAAAATAGTTTGGATCATCAAACTATTTTTCAAAGTGGTATCACTCCTCCTCCGCCCACAGCGCCCGCATTTCTGCGCTCGTTTCCAGCAGTTCGGCAAGCGTACCCTCCGCCGTCACCCGCCCGCCTTCCATCACCAGGATGCGGTGGGCGCGGGTCAGGGCGGCGCGGCGGTGTGAGACGACCAGACAGGTGGCGCCGAGTTCGGAAAACAGGCCGTCCCACAGTTCGGCCTCGGTGCGGGCGTCGAGGGCGCTCGACACGTCGTCGAACACCAGCAGGTCGGCCTGTTGCGCCAGCATCCGCGCCACCGCCGTGCGCTGCACCTGCCCGCCGGAGAGCTTGACGCCGCGTGCGCCGACGGGCGTCCCGTCGCCCTGCGGCAACTGCGCGAGGTCGGCGTCCAGCCGGGCCAGCCGCACCGCGAGCGGCAGCCGGTCCGCGTCCGCGCCGCTCAGCACGTTGTCGCGCAGCGAGTCGGAAAAGAGGTTGGGCAGTTGCGCCGTGTACGCCGAGCGCGGCGGCACCAGAAAGGAGGCGGGGTCGGTGACTTCCTCGCCGTTCCAGACGATGCGCCCGCCGTCCGTGGGGAGCAGCCCCAGCACGGCGCGCAGCAGGGTGCTTTTGCCGCTGCCGATGCGCCCGGTCACCACCACGAATTCCCCGCGCCGCAGCGTGAAGCTCACGTCGTGGACACCGCCGCCGTCCGGATGGTGCGCGCTGAGGTGCTCCACCCGCAGTTCGCGCAGCGGTTCTGCGGCCTCGCGGGCAGGCAGGGCAGGCGGCTCGGCGCGCAGGTATACCGGCTGGTGGCGCACGGTTTCGTCTCCTGGCGCGTCGACCAGCAGGCGGTTCATGCGCTCGAAAGAAACCCCGGTGCGGCGGTGGCGGGCAATCGCGTCGCCGAAAAAGCCCATGCTCCCGGTCAGGCGTGGCAGCAGGCCGATAAACAGCACGAAGTCCTGCACGCTCAGCGCCTCGCCGCGTACCCGGTTGGCCCCCAGCAGCAGCACCAGCCCCACCGCCAGATTGACCATGTTGGTGTTCACGCCGCGAATGAGTTCGGTGAGCAGCACGTCGCGCAGCGCGGCCTGCTGGCGCGTTTCGCCGAGCCGGCGCAGGTGCGCGACCATCTGCTCCTCACGCCCGGCGAGCTTGACGGCGCTCACGGCTCCGAAGGTCTCCCCGATAAAGTCGGTCACGCGCGCCGTCGCCTCGCGCATCCGGCGGCGATAGGTGCGGATGGTGGGCGAGAGCCGCTGCACGAAGACAATCATCAGCAGCAGCGGCGCGCACACCAGCACGGTAATCAGCGGGTCCACCCGCGCCATCAGGGTCACGGCGACCAGCGTGTAGACCAGAAAGCCCGCGCCGTCCACCCAGACCTCGGTGTAGCCCGCCACGTCCTCCACGTCGTCGCGGAAGCGGCTCACCGCCTCGGCGGGTGTGTCGGGCAACCGGCGCGAGCCAGGCGCGGTCAGTAGGTAGCCGAGCAGGTTGCGCCGCACCAGCGCGTCGAGCGTGTACCACAGCTCCACCCACGCCCGGAACGCCCCGTAAAAAATCCCGAAGCGGCTCGCCCGCACGAACGCGAACCACCCCAGCGACACCCACGCCGCCGCGATGCCGGTGCTCACTCCCCGTTCGGCTTCCTCCAGATGACCGAACAGGCCGCTGATCGCCACCGTCAGCAGCGCGGGCGAGGCGTGCACCATGCCCCACATCAGCAGGTTGAAGGCGAAGAGGCCGGGGGTATAGGCGAACAGACGACGGGCGAGGGCAAAGGTGCGGGCGGGCGAGGGTGAGACGGCGCGCGGGGTGGTGGGCGGCGGTGAAGCGGAAGGGAGCGGGCTGGCCGGGGTGGTCATGGAGTCTCCGTTGATGGGTGATGGAGGAAGGTTGATGGGGAGAGCAAGAGGTCAGGAGGCGTCCAAATCACTTCAGCTTTTCTCACGCCCACGCCCCTCATGCCAGCACCGCTTCGGCTTCCCGCCCGGCGCGCAGCAGACCGGCGTAGTGGCTGCGCGGATCGCGGGCGAGGTCGGTGCGGGCACCGTCTTCCAGCACCTCACCGGCTCCCAGCACCACGATGCGGTCGGCGCGGGCCACGGTATCGAGCCGGTGGGCGATGACGATGGCGGTGCGGCCCGCGAGCAGCCGGGTCATGGCGGCGGTGAGCTGGGCTTCGGTGGCGGGGTCGAGGCGGCTGCTCGGCTCGTCGAGGATGATGACGGCGGGGTCGCGCAGCATCACACGGGCAAAGGCAAGCAGTTGCGCCTGCCCCGCGCTGAGGCTTCCGGCGGGCAGCGGCGTGCGGACCCCTTCCGGCAGGCGCGAAAGCCAGTCGCCCAGGCCGACTTCGGCCAGCGCCGCCTCCACCTGCGCGTCGCTCACGCCCTCGTCGAAAAAGCTGAGGTTGTCGCGCACGCTCGCCTGAAACAGCTGCACGTCCTGCGTCACTACTGCCACCCGCGAGCGCAGGCTGGCGAGGGTCACGTCGCGGGTGTCCACGCCGCCGAGGCGCACGCTGCCGCTGGTGGGGTCGTAGAGGCGCGACACCAGACGGGTCAGCGTCGTTTTGCCGCTGCCAGTGCGCCCCAGCAGCCCCAGCGTCTGCCCAGCCTCCAGCGTCAGGTCCACGTCCCGCAGGACAGGGGTGCCCTCTGCGCCGCCGTAGCTGAAGCCCACATGGTCAAAGCGCAGGTCGAGCGGGCCGGGGGGCAACTCGCGCGTTCCTTCCGGCAGGTGCGACCGCAGCGCGAGCAGTTCGCCCACCCTCATCACGCTCGCCCCCGCTTTTTGCAGGTCCTGCAACTGGTTGGTGAGCTGATCAATGGGTTCTTCCACCATCGTCATGTACTGGTAGAGCGCGAAGGCGGTGCCGAGCGTGATGGCCCCCGCCGCGTAGAGCCCCACCGCCGAGGCGAGCAGCGCCACGTAGCCCACGGCAAAGAGCGCCATGCTCAGTTGCCACACCACCGCCCGGCGCCGCCAGGAAAAGATGGAGCGGCTGAAAAACTCGCGCTGCACCTTCAGGAACCCGCGCAGGTGGTACTCGCCCGCGCCGAGCGAGCGCACATCGTCGAGCCCGGCGAGCCGCTCCTCCACGTAGCCGAACAGCTTGGCACTCGCCTCGCGCTCCTGCTGCGTAGGTTCCACGCCGCCCTTGCGGACGCGGTTCATCGCCCACAGCGTCAGGGCCACGAAGACGGTTACGCCCGCTCCCACCCGCCAGTCGGTGCGCCAGAACATGACCACCGCGCCGGTCAGCAGCAGCGCGGCCCCGAACACCCTCACCGCGAACTGCGAGAAGAAGTTGCTCAGGGCCGTCACGTCGCCGTCGATGCGCTCGATCATCTCGCCGGGCGTGCGTTCCTTGTGTTCCTGCATGTCGAGTGACAGCAGGTGCGCGGTCAGGTCGGCGCGCAGCCGGTTGGTCGCCTGCCAGCCCACCCGCGCCCCCAGGTACGTCGCCCCGGCGCTCAGCAGTTGCACGCCCACAGCGAGCACGAGGTAGGTCACGGCGAGGCGCACCAGCAGCGCCACGTCGGCCTGTGCCCCCAGCTTGGCGGCGTCCACGAAGCGCGAAAGCAGTTGCGGCAGCAGCAGGTTCAGCCCCGTGCCGACGAGCAGCAGCGCGGCGAGGGCCGCCACCGCGCCCCGGAGCGGCCCCAGGTAAGTTCGTAACACGGTCAGGGTAGGGGAAGGGGCAGCCATGCGTTCAGGCTAGGCGAAGTGCGGGGCCGGCACATCGGCCAACTGGCGGAGGGCGCCCGGCAGCTCAGCCTTCCAGCAAGCGCTGCACCTCCGCCGCCCGCGCCGTGAGATCGGCGTCGGAGACGGCGGGTGCTCCAACATCTACCTTCAGCTCACCCAGCGGCACCCAGCTCACGCAGCCGAGCATCTGCGCCGTTTCGGTCAGGGTCGGCGGCTCACGCAGCGGCCAGATGCGCAGCACCAGCGCGTGCACCCAGGGGCGGTTCTTATAGGCGAACTTGCGGGCCATCGCCTGCGCCGTGAGCGCTTGCAGCGGCTCCAGCCTCTGCGCAGCGGCGAGGTCGGTCACGCGGTGCACGGCCACCACCTCGGCGAGCGCGGGGGGCCTGACCCGGCCCGGCGCGGGGTCGGTTCGCAGCAGCGGCGCGAATTCGGCGCGCAGTTCCTCCGGGTTCTGGTGAACATACGTGGGGTACAGCACAAAGCGGCGGTGCTCCACCTCGAATTCGCCGTGCCGCTCGTGAATGCCGCCCTTGCGAATCAGCAGCGAGGTCTCGCCCCGCGTCAGCAGCCCGCACTGCACGTCCCATTCTTTGAGGCCCACAAGTTCGTTCATGACCTGACAGTAGACCAAGACAGCCGGGGGAGACCAAGACAGCCGGGGGCCACCTCTACCATCTGCCCGGCCGGTCTGATAACGTACCGAGTTGCGCCGTCCGGCGAGGTTTGACTTTGCCGCGTGACCGCACCGACAGCAACACTATGAGGAGGTGAATCATGAACCAGTACGATCTCAACCTGATCCTGAACCCGAACATCAGCGCCGAACAGGTGCAGACCGAGAAGGATTACATCGAGAACGCCGTGCGTAACGCGGGGGCTGAAATCAGCAACCTCGACGACCTCGGCAACCGTCGCCTCGCCTACCAGGTGGGCAAGGACCGCGAAGGCTACTACCTGATGTACACCATCAAGGCTTCGGGCAACCCCGAAACCGCCATCGCCAGCAGCCTGCGCCTGCGCGACAACGTCCGCCGCGTCCTGGTGGTCAAGGACCGCCCGGAGTGGAAGACCAAGAAGGCCTGAGCCTTTTATGTCATTGACATAATTGACTCTGCTTGTTACTATCTAGTGAACCCGCAAGGGCCGTCCGCCAGCAACATCGAACTCTAGTTATTTTGCCAGCTACCCAAGGAGAATTTGTTATGGCCCGAGGCATGAACCACGTCTACCTGATCGGCGCACTCGCCCGTGATCCCGAACTTCGCTACACCGGCAACGGCATGGCCGTTTTCGAAGCCACCGTCGCAGGCGAAGACCGAGTGATCGGCAATGATGGCCGTGAACGCAATCTGCCCTGGTACCACCGCGTGTCGATTCTGGGCAAGCCCGCCGAATGGCAGGCCGAGCGCAACCTCAAGGGCGGCGACGCCGTGGTGGTTGAAGGTACCCTGGAATACCGTCAGTGGGAAGCGCCCGAAGCGGCAAACGCAGCGCAGTCAACGTCAAAGCCCTCCGCATGGAACAGCTCGGCACCCAGCCCGAACTGATTCAGGACGCTGGCGGCGGCGTGCGCATGAGCGGCGCGATGAATGAAGTCCTGGTCCTCGGCAACGTGACCCGTGACCCCGAGATTCGCTACACCCCTGCGGGTGACGCTGTGCTGAGCCTGTCGATTGCGGTCAACGAGAACTACCAGGACCGTCAGGCCAGCGCCAGGAAAAGGTTCACTATATCGACGCCACGCTCTGGCGCGACCTCGCCGAGAACATGAAGGAGCTCCGTAAGGGCGACCCGGTCATGATCATGGGCAGGCTCGTCAACGAGGGCTGGACCGATAAAGACGGCAACAAGCGCAACAGCACAAGAGTAGAGGCGACGCGAGTCGAAGCCCTTGCCCGAGGCGCAGGCAATGCCAATTCGGGCTACGCCGCAGCCACCCCTGCCGCACCTCGCACGCAGACCGCGAGCAGTGCCGCACGCCCGACGTCTGGCGGCTACCAGAGCCAGCCCAGCCGCGCGGCGAACACGGGGAGCCGTTCGGGGGGCCTAGATATTGATCAAGGTCTCGACGATTTTCCGCCGGAAGAAGACGACCTGCCCTTTTAATGCAGGCCCTGGGGGCCTAGCGCCCCCGGCTTCCGGCCACACCAAGGACACCCAACATGACCCAGCAAGGAAACAGCGGCGAACGCAAGCCGCGCGGCAAGGGCCCCAAGCGCCCCCGCAAGCCGAAGGTCGATCCGTTCTCCATCGGGGAACTGGAAATCACCGATTACAAAGACGTGAAGATGCTGCGCCGCTTCGTCAGCGACACCGGCAAGATTCTTCCCCGCCGCCGCACCGGCCTCTCGGCCAAGCACCAGCGCCGCATCGCGCAGACCATCAAGGTCGCGCGTCAGCTCGCGCTGCTGCCCTACACCGAGAAACTGGTCCGGAAATAAGGAGTCCTTGACATGCAAGTGATTCTTCTCGAACCCAGCCGCCTGGGCAAGACCGGCGAAGTGGTGAGCGTCAAGGACGGGTACGCCCGCAACTGGCTGATTCCCCAGGGCCTCGCGGTGTCCGCGACCCGCACCAACATGAAGACCCTCGAAGCGCAGCTGCGCTCCATCGAAAAGCGCCAGGCGCAGGAAAAGGCCGTGGCCGAAGACCTCGCCAGCCGCCTGAACGGTGTGGCTGTGGAACTGAGCGTCCGCGCGGGCGAAGGCAAGATCTACGGCGCCGTCACCCACCAGGACGTGGCCAACAGCCTCGACCAGCTCGGTTTCGACGTGGACCGCCGCAAGATCGACATGCCCAAGACCGTCAAGGAAGTGGGCGAGTACGACATCGCTTACCGCGCCCACCCCGAAGTCACCATCCCCATGAAGCTCGTGGTGCACGCCGCGAAGTAAGCCTCAGAGGGAGCAAAAGAAGACCCCGCCCGGTGTGGCGGGGTTTTTCTATTGGGTGCGTTGGGCCACCAGGGCGGGCAAGTCTGCTTCGGGCACGCGGGCCAGTTCGGCCAGGGTGCGCCCCTGCGCCAGCCAGTCGCCGACCAGCCACCAGCCGAGCGCGTAGGCCGTCCGTTCAGGCCCAAACTCCGGGTGAGGCAGAAGAAAGCGCAGCAGGGCGGCGTCGTCCGAGGCGTCTAGCCGGGAGAGAGCGTCCCCCCACAGGCCGCTGCGTACATCCTCGCACTGTCTCAGCCAGTCCACCGTGCCGAGATGGTCTCGCAGGGGTGAAGTGGGATGGAGGGCAGCCGTGGTGCGGGTCGCCAGACCCTCCTGCACGATGAGGGCCGCCACCGAGCGCTGCCAGCCGCCGTCACTGCCGCACAACTCGTGATGAAAGAGGTGGGTCAGTTCATGGGTGAGCACCCACCCGGCCCAGTCGGCAGGCATCTCGACGGGCATACACAGCGAGGTCCCGGCCACAAACGCGTTGCCCTCGAAGCCGCCCACGTAGGTGACGAGGCGGTAGCTGGGAGCAGGAGTCTGAAACAGCGCTTCAAGCGCCTGCTCCGCTTCCCGCGCTTGCCGTTGTAACCGGACAACTTCCGGGCGAAGGTCGGTGGGCAGGTCTGAATACTTCTCCCAAGCCTCGTCCAGCAGGCGGCGGGCGATGCCCTGTCCTCCAGGCGTGGGAGGTACGGCGGCGAAAGCGTAGTGCTGTTGCCACAGCTGCCAACGCGTTTCAGGGTCGGCGTGCTCGGCAAGAGCGAAGAAGGTCCGAAACTTCGGCGTCAGGTCGAGGAGGTCGGGCATGGGGGTATCCTCACCCGCCGCCTACTCCCCCGGTAAGCTCAAGGTGTGAGGAGCGTCCTGACCGTCACCCACCCCGCTGCCGTCCGCCTGCTGACCCGGGGCCGCGCCCGCTGGGTGCTGGGGGCCTTTCTGCGTGGTGAGAACAGTGTGGCGGGGGCCGCGCGGGAGTTGAATCTCGACCTGCGGCTCGTTCATCGGGATGTGGGGGCATTGCTGAGCGCAGGACTGCTGCAAGTGGTCCGCGAACAAAAACGGGCCGGGCGAGCAGTGAAGGTCTATACGGCGACGGCTCCGGCCTTTTTCGTGCCGTTCAGCGCCACCGACGCCGCCGACTTTGCCGAGCTGGGCGGCAAACGCGAGCAGCTGTACGACGAACTGCTGGGCCGGGCGTCCCTACGCAAATTCGAGCAGCTTCACCACGAACAGAGCGGCGGACGCGAGTGGGGGGTGCGGCTGTATCTCGGCCCCGAGGGGCAGGTGCAGGTGGACACGTCCTACGAGGGGGCCGAACTCGTGGAAGCGGCGGTGCGCTATCAGGGGCCGGTGGGCCTGCTGCTCAGTGCCCGCACTGCGCTGCGGCTGACCGAGGCCGAGGCCGAAGAGGTCCAAATCGAACTCATCCGGCTGCTGATGCGCTTGCGGCCCATAAGTGTGCAGCACGAGCAAAATGGAACCGGCCAGCCGTTTCTCCTGCGCCTGGGGCTGGTCGGCGTTTCCGAGGAAGAGGCGCAGAGCCTCCAGTGACTCCACCCCTGCAAACCAAAGGCGTCTTGGCTCACTTTTCATGGGTTGTATCCCGGCGTGGCGCAGGCTGGGGGCATGAGCGACAAAAAGAATATGTTCGAGAACATCGCCGACGCCGCCAAAGCCGGGGCCGACAGCCTCGCGGACCGGGCCCGCGCCGTGGGCCACGACATCGCTTCGCACGTGGGTGATGAGGCGGGCAATGCCCAGGACCGTGCCGAGGCCGCTGCCGCCCGTGCCCGCGCCGAGAGCCACGGCGCCGACTACCGCCGCGAGATGGACAGCGCCAACGACGACCTGCTCAGCGGGCTGGGGCAGGCCAAGCACAAGACCGATCAGGCTGCCGAAAAGGTACGTGCTGATACCCAGGAAGCGGCCCAGAACGCCCGCGAAAAGGCTCAGGATGTCAGGGCCAACGTGCATGAGTCGGCTCAGGACTTCCGGGCCGGAGCGCAGGAGCAGGCGCAGACTCTGCGGGCCGACGCGCGTGACGCTGCCGCTCAGGCACGTGACCATGCCCAGAATCTCCGCACCGACGTCCACGAAAAAGCCCAGGACCTGCGCGAAGGAGCGCACGAAACGGCGCAGAATGTCAAAGCGGACGTTCACAATGCCGCCGAGGATGTGCGCGCCGACGTGCGCGAAATAGACCGCCGCTCCAAAAACCAGGACTGATCGCCTGCGCCTTCCAGTGGCCGCTCCCTCCCAAGCGGGTCAGGGGGCGGCCTTTCTCTTGCTGAGCCGCAGAGGCGCTACCTTGTGTCGCATGACGCGGGAGCGGGGCTGATGCCCGGAACAGGCGGCGGAGAAGGAGCGGTCAGGGAGGGCAAACTGACCGAGGTCAGTTATTCGGGCAACCAGGCCAACGCCCTGATTCACCTCTACCGCGCCGAAGTCGGCAAGATGACCGCCTACCGCCAGCGGCTCGATATGACGACCAACTGGTCGGTGGTGACGACGGCGGGCCTCGCCAGTTTTGCCCTCGGTGACGTGAACAACAGCCACGCAACTTTTTTGTTCGCCATGTTCATGAACTACTTTTTCCTGCGCCTTGAAGCCCGGCGCTTCCGCACCTTCGAGATCGCCCACCACCGGGTCCGCATCATGGAGCGCTTTTTTTACCCCGCCATGCTGGGCGACAAGGTGGACGCCGGGTGGCACCAGCTCTTGCTCGCCGAACTCGCCAAGCCGCGCAGCCCCATGACGCGCAACGACGCGCTCGGCTGGCGGCTCAACCGCAACTACCTGTGGATTTACGCCGCCGTGCTGCTCGCCTGGTTCGCCAAACTCGACCTCAGCGTGCCCAAGGGCTTTTTGCTGGAGTTCCCCGAAACGTTCTCGCTGGCCGACATCGGCAGTTTTCCCGGCTGGCTGGTCTTTCTGGGGGTGGGCGTCTTTTACGCCTACCTGATCTGGCTGGCACTGCGGGCGGCGCGGACGTATCCGCTGGAAGAGGGCTGAGCCGGTCCAAACGTGCGAAGATGGCGGGCCTGCCATGACGACCCTGCCCGCGCCCACCATTTCCACCACCGCCGAACTGCGCGCCCTGCTGCGGCTCGCCGGGCCGGTGGTGGTTTCGCAGTTTGCCGCCAACGCGCTCGCTTTGATTGCCACCGCCGTCATCGGGCGGCTGGGCGAGCGTGAACTGGCCGCCGCCGCGTATGCCAACGCCGCGTATTACCTCGTCTTCATCATGGTGGTGGGGGTCATGCTGTCGGTGGCGCCCCGCGTGGCGCAGGCGCATGGAGCGGGCGACGCGCGGGGCGTGGCGCGGGCGCTCGGCGGCGGGCTGCGGCTCGCGCTGCTTCTGAGCGCCGTGATGCTGCCGCTGATGTGGGCACTGTCCTTCGTGCTGCCCAACTTTGCGCCGGCGGGGGTCAGCCGTGACCTCGTCGCCGCCTACCTGCGGGTGTACTCGCTGGGGATGCTGCCCAATCTCGCCTTTATCGCCCTGCGCGGCACGCTGGAAGGCACCGGCAAGCCCGGCGCGGTCACGGGCGTGGCGCTGACCGGCGTGGTATGGGCGCTGCTGGTGGCCCCGGCCCTGGCTTTCGGGTGGGGGCCGCTGCCCCGGCTGGGACTGGCGGGCGCGGCGGGCGCGAGTGCGTCGGCGGCGTGGATCATGGCCGCGCTGCTGTGGCCGCTTGCCCGGCGTCGGGTGGCCTACGCGGGGCCGCTCGGGCCGCTGGGCGACGAGGTTCGTGCCCTCTTTCGCCTCGGCTGGCCCATCGGCCTGACGCTGGGCGCCGAGGGAGGCATGTTCAGCGTGACCACCCTGCTGATGGCTCGCTTCGGCCCGGAGGTGCTCGCCGCGCACAACGTGACCATGCAGACCATCACGGCATTTTTCATGGTGCCGCTCGGCATCGCCTCGGCCACCGGCGTGCGGGTGGGCACCGAGGCGGGGGCCGGGCGACTGGCGCAGGCCCGCCGCGCCGGGCTGGTGGGGCTGGGGCTGTCGTCCGCCGTCATGCTGACCTTCGCGGTCATCGAACTCGCCGCGCCGCGCACGGTGTTCAGCGTCTTCGTCAACGTGAACGACCCCGCCAACGCCGGGCTGATTGCCGCCGCCACCGGCTTCCTGAGCATCGCCGCGCTCTTTCAACTGATGGACGGCTTGCAGGTCACCGCCAACGGTGCGCTGCGCGGCCTGCAAGACACCCGCGTGCCGCTGCTGGTGTCGCTCGTCGCCTACTGGGTGGTCGGTTTGGGCCTCGGCTCGGTGCTGTCCTCCGTCGCCGGCCTGGGAGCGCGGGGGCTGTGGTTCGGGCTGACGGCGGGGCTGACCCTGGCCGGGCTGTCGCTGGTGGGGCGGTTTCTGTACCGAACAAGAGCAGGACGGGCCGCCTGAGTTCTCTCAGTGTTCGAGCTTGAGATACGGCAGCCGCTTGTCCAGCCACGCCGGGAGCCACCAGTTCCAGCGCCCGGCGAGTTTGAGGAAGGCGGGCACGAGGACCAGCCGCACCAGCGTGGCGTCGAGCACCACCGCGACGGCCAGCCCCAGCCCCACGCTTTTGGTGGCGACCACCCGCCCGAACATGAAGGCGGTAAAGACGATGAACATGATGACGGCGGCGCTGGTGATGATGCGGGCGGTGTGGCCCACGGCGCGGACCACTGCCTCATCGTTGCTGGCCCCGGCGAGGTGCTCTTCTTGCACGCGGGAGAGCAGAAAAATCTCGTAGTCCATGCTCAGGCCGAACATCACCGCGAACAGCAGCAGCGGCAGCGACGAGTCGAGCACGCCCGCACTCGCCGGGAGGCCGAGCAGCCCCGCGAAGTGGCCTTCTTGCACCGCCCAGGTCACCACGCCCGCCGCCGCGCCCACTGTCAGTGCGTTCATCACGATGCTCTTGAGCGGAATGAGGAGCGAGCGGAATGCGAGCAGCAGCAGCACGAAGGTCCCGCCGAAGACCGCCAGCATGACCGTCGGCAGCGTGTCCGTAATCGCCTCGCTGAATTCGCGCCCGCCCACCGGAGCGCCGCCCACCAGAAAGCGGGAGCCGCTGCCTTCCAGCACCGCCCGGACGCGCTTTTCAAAGGCGGGAGCGAGGTCGGCGCGCAGGGTGTCGTCCGGCACCACCGTCACCCGCAGGAAGGTGCGGTCCCGGCTGAACGACCGCTGGGTGAGCAGGCTCAGCGCCGCCAGGCCATCGCTCGTGCCTCCGCCCGCTGCCTGGAGGTCGGCGGGGGTCAGGAAGGGACTGAGCACCGCCCGCACGCCCGGCAGCGCCCGCAGGTCGTTCACCACCGCCTGAAAGCGGGCGCTCTGGTCGGGGGTATAGCGTTTTCCCTCCAGGTCCAGCAGCACCTCGTACTGGCTGAGCAGCCCGCCCGCGCCCATGTCGCGCACGTCTTGCAGCGCGTCGCGGCTTTCCACGCCCGGCACCAGCCCCCACGCCCCGGCGTAGCCCGTTTTCATGCGGGAGGCGGGCACCGCGAGCAGCAGCAGGAAAGCCGTGCTCAGCACCACCACCGCCAGCGGGCGCGCCGTGACCCGGCGGGCAAACGCCGTCCACGCCGCCGACGCTCCCGCCGACTGCGCCCAGGTGGAGCGCAGCAGGCGCGGGGCGTTGACCCGGTCACCCAGCAGCGTGAGCAGGGCGGGCAGCGCGGTCAGGCTCGCCAGCACCGTCAGCACCACCGCCAGCACGCCGCCGATGCCGATGGAGCGCACGAACGACAGCGGCGGCAGCAGCAGCCCCGCCATGGCAATCGCCACCGTGGAGCCGCTGAACAGCACGCTGCGCCCCGCCGTCTCCACCGTGCGGGCGGCGGCCTCGGCAGCGTTGCCTCTTCTCGCCAGTTCCTCGCGGAAGCGGTTGACCATCAGCAGCGCGTAGTCGATGCCCGCACCCAGCCCCAGCATCGTCACCACGCTCTGCGCGAAGGTGCTCACCTCCATCACGGTGGTCAGAAAGTACAGCCCCGCCATCGCCACGCTGATGCTGAGCATCCCGATGACCAGCGGCAGCCCCGTCGCCACCAGCGCCCCGAAGACAAGCAGCAGCAGCAGGGCAATCAGCGGCAGAGCCACGAATTCGCTGCGCTTGGTATCGGCCTCGGCGAGTTCAGTAAAGTCGTCGGCAATCGCCTGCCCACCTGTCACCCGGATGTCCAGCGCGGGCGAAGCCACCCGGCGCACATACGCCCGGATGCGCGCCACCGCTTCCTTGCCGTCCTCTTGCAGCGGAATCTGCGCGACAGTGAGCGCCAGCGTCCCCGCCGCGTCCCGGCTGCCCAGACCACCCCTCTGCGCCGGCAGCACGCGCGTCACGCCCTTCACATCGCGCAGCCCAGACACGAAACGTTGGTACGTCGCTTGCCCCGGCGCGGTGTCCAGCCCCGGCGTACTGCGGGTCACCAGCAGCGCGGTGTTCGTGTCGGTCTCGCCGAACTTGTCGCGCAGCAGGTCCGAGACCCGCGCGCTCTCGGCGTTGGTCAGCGTGCCGGGATTGGCGCTCAGCGCGGAAGGGGCGCGGGCGGCAAACGGCAGGCTCAGGGCGACGAGCAGCGCCCAGACGAGCAGCACGGCCCACGGATGGCGGGAGACGAACAGAGCGAGTCGGCGCACGCCCAGCAGTAGAACACGCCGCCGCGCCGGCAAAGGGTCAGGAAAGACGCTTCAGGCGGGTTGTTGTCTCTAGAGAAGTAGCAAAGAAGCCGCCTGCCAGCTCCTATCCTGCGGCCATGCCCCTTCTCAACGGACTGGACCACGTGCAACTGGAAGCCCCGGCAGGCTGCGAGGTCGCCGCCCGCGAGTTTTTCGCCGGGGTGTTGGGCCTCCCCGAACTGCAAAAACCGGAGGCTCTCCGTAAGAACGGCGGCTGCTGGTTCGGCCTCCCCGATGGCCGGCAGGTGCACGTCGGCGTGGTGGCGGACTACGTGCCGCGCCGTAAAGGTCACTTCGCCCTGCGCTGCGACGATGTGGGGGCGGTGGCGCGTCACCTGGCAGCGCACGGCGTCGCCTGCACCCCCGACAAGGAAGCGGGCGTGCCGCGCCTCTTTCTGCAAGACCCCTGGGGCGGGCGGCTGGAAATCGTGCAGGGGGCGCACCCCTCGCGGCCTCTGTCCTGAGCAGAAGCCGCACCAAGGGGGGCAGGCGGCCACGAGCAGACAAACGCTTTTGGGCCTCGCCTCTACAATGCCCCTTATGACTGTTTCCCCTTCTTCTCAAACCGGGCGCGGCGAAATCGGGCGTGACGAGCTGGTGCGCTGGCTCGGCGAGTACCTCCGCATTGGCGCGTACCCCGACCCCTCGCTCAATGGCCTGCAAATTCAGGGCACCGACAAGATTCGCCGCATTGCCGCGAGCGTGGACACCAGCTTGCAGACGTTGCAGGCCGCCGCCGAGTCGGGGGCCGACCTGCTGCTGGTGCACCACGGGCTGTTCTGGGGGAGGCCCCTGGCGATCACCGGGCCGCATTACGAGCGCGTGCGGACGGCGATTCAGGCCGACCTGAACCTCTACGCGGCGCACATTCCGCTCGACGCTCACCCCGAAGTCGGCAACAACGCCATGATTGCGAGGGCGCTGAGCCTGACTGACCTGCAACCGTTCGGCGACTGGCAGGGCCACAAAATCGGCGTGGCGGGCACCCTGCCGCGTGAGCTGGGCTTGCAGGACTTCGCCGACCGCATCCAGAAACTGACCGGCGAAATCTGCCTCGTGCACGGCGGCGGCTCGCCCAACATCCACCGCGTCGGCGTGACTTCCGGCAGCGGTGCGGGCGCGATTGCCGAGGCCGCCGCCATGGGCCTCGACACCCTGCTGACCGGCGAACCCGAGCACAAGTATTTCCACGACTCGTTCGAATACGGCGTGAACGTGATTTTTGCCGGCCACTACGAAACTGAGGTCTTCGGCGTGCGCGCGCTGGCAGCCCGCATCGAAGACGAGTTCGGCATTCCCTGGCAGTTCCTCAACTTCCCGACCGGGCTGTGAGCCAGGGCCTTTTCATCACCCTCGAAGGGCCGGAGGGCGCGGGCAAAACGACGCAGCTCGCCCGGCTGGAAGCGCGGCTGCGGGCAGCGGGACACGCCGTCACCGTCACCCGCGAACCGGGAGGCACCCCACTGGGCACGCGGGTGCGCGAGGTGGTGCTCGACCCGGCGGTGGAGATCGAGCCGCTCGGTGAGTTTCTGCTGTACTCCGCCAGCCGCGCCCAGCTCGTGCGCGAGGTGCTGCGTCCGGCACTGGAACGCGGCGAAACCGTGCTGTGTGACCGCTACGCCGACTCCTCGCTCGCCTACCAGGGCGCGGGCCGGGGGCTCTCGCTCCCACTCCTGCGTCAGATCACCGCCGAGGTCACGGGCGGCCTCACGCCCGGGCTGACGGTGCTGCTCGACCTCGACCCCGCGCTGGGCCTGCAAAGGGCCGCGCGGCGCGGGCAGCCTGACCGGCTGGAACAGGCCGACCTGACCTTTCACCGCCGGGTGCGCCAGGGCTTTCTGGACCTCGCGCACGCCGAGCCGCAAAGATTTCTGGTGCTGGACGCGACCCGCCCGGAGGACGAGCTGGAAGCGGAGATTTGGGCGGCGGTGTCAGAAAGAGGGCACTGAGGAGGGTAGAAGTTGACCCTCTACCCTTGTGGGACTCAGAGAGCTGCATCGCAGAGAGGGCCTTGCGAAAGCTTGGGGTGACTCGCAGAGCTGCTTGCAGAGGGGGCATCCAGACCAACTCGGTCAAAACCTCATTCTGGCAAAGGCCATAGGAAAGGGGAGCCGTGACCAACTGGACGGCTCCCCCTTCTCAATCACTCAGTTCTTCGCGCCTTCCACCTTCAGCCCCAACCCCGGCACCTTCACTTCGAACAGCGTCGGCCAGCGCTTGCCGGTCAGCAGCAGTGTGCCGCGCTCGGGAATGAAGGCGATGCCGTTGGGCACGTCGTCGAAGGTGAGGGCCTGACCCTGTTTTGTCGCCGCCGCGCTGACCTCGCGGGTGAGGTCCGACACGTCGATCCAGGTCAGAACCTTGCCGGTCTGCGGGTGAATCCGGGCGATACGGTCGGTCAGCCAGACGTTGGCGTAGACCGAGCCCTGCACGTATTCCAGTTCGTTGAGGTTACGGACCGGCTGCCCCTGGTCGGTGACCTGCACGCTGCGCTGCGCGGCGAAGGTCTTGGGGTCGCGCCAGACCAGCGTAGAGGTGCCGTTGCTCATAATCAGGCTCTTGCCGTCGCTCGTCAGACCCCAGCCCTCGCCCTGATAGCGGTGGCGGCCCGTTTCCTTGAAGGTGCGGGCGTCGTAGGTGAGTGCGACGCCGTCTTGCCAGGTGAGCTGGTAGACGGTGCTGCCGAGTTGCGTGGACCCCTCGCCGAACGCCTGCGGCAGCGCCTGCGCGAGCGGCGTGCTCCACAGCACCTTCGCTCCGCGCAGTTCGCTGACCCGCAGATCGGACTCGCCCACCTGCCCGGTGCTTTCCAGGTAGTGCCCACCGCCGAGGTACTGCAGGCCCTGGGTAAAGGCGGCGCGGTCGTGCGGGTAGCGCGCCGCGACCACCGGGCGCAGCACCGGCGTGCGGGCGCTGCTCACCTTGGCCGCAGGAGCACGGGTCGGGGTGGGGGCGGACGACAGGGCCAGGGGCAACGCGGCGAGGGCCAGCAGGGCGAAGGTCGACAGCGACAGGGCGGGGGAGCGGCGCATAGTGCGCCCATGCTAGGGCGGCGAGCTGACCGGCTTCTTGACGGCTTCATTAGAAACCCCTGTGCGCCGTGAGGGGCGGCCCTCAGTCCTTTTGCTGCGCCGCCTGCATCTGAAGGTACATCTGGTACTGCGGCGCCCCGCCGAGCATGTTCTGGCCGCCGTCCACCGGCAAAATCACGCCGGTCACGTAGCTCGCGGCGTCGCTCACCAGAAACAGCGCGGCGTTGGCGATGTCCTGCGGCACGCCGAAGCGGCCCAGCGGCACGGTGCGGGTGAAGGCAGAGCGCGACTTTTCGTCGGGGGCGAGGCGGGCCATGCCTTCGGTGCCGTCGATGGGGCCGGGAATAATCGCGTTGACGCGCACACCGCGCAGGCCCCACTCCACGGCGAGGGTCTGGGTCAGGGCGTCCACCCCGGCTTTGGCGGCGACCACATGCGCCTGCATCGGCACCGGCACGCCGTAGGCGCTGATGCTGAGGATGTTGCCGCCCGGCACCTTCAGGCGTGGCGCGGCGGCCTTGATGGTGTTGTAGGTGCCGAGCAGGTCAATGTCCACCACCGTCTTGAACCCATTGGGGCTGATGCCGTCCACCGGCGCCGGAAAGTTGCCCGCCGCCCCCGCCAGCACGATATCGAAGTCACCGAACTCAGCGGTGGCCGCCGCCACAGCCGCTTCCAGCGCCGCAAAGTCGCGCACGTCGGCGCTGACGCCCATCGCCCGTCCGCCCGCGTCCACGATGCCCTGCGCGGCGTTTTGCGCCTTTTCCAGGTTGCGCCCGAGAATCGTCACCGCGCAGCCGTGCGCCGCGAAGCTCTGCGCGATGCCGAGGTTGATGCCGCTCCCGCCGCCGGTAATCAGCGCGTGCTTGCCCGCGAGCAGGTCGGGACGAAAGGTGGTGGCGGGGTCGGCGGGGCGGTTGGGTGAGGACTGGGTCATAGAAAACCTCCGGGGTGTGGGAACGTGGAAAGGGCGAGAGTGGAAACGTCCTGAAAGCGTTGAGCATCGGCCTATGCCGAACAGCCGCCGCAGGTACACGCTGTGTCTGCCGAGGCAGAACAGCCGCTTCCAGCAAAGAAATGGTTTCCCTTTGTATACCCCGTCCAAGTTGCGCGGGGGCCGGGCGGCGCTTTCCTCCCCATCTATACAGCCCGCCCACCGCACCTGTTCATGTACCGCGCGAGTCTTGACTGTGCTATGCGGCCTGCTGGCTGTGCATCTGACCGGGGTGCTTGCGCTCTCGCGCTGGTTTGAGAGATGGGCAGAAGGGAAAGACCCGCCCTTGTCACGGCGAGTCCTTCCCTCTGTCCTACAACAAAAATCGGCCTTTTCAGCCCTTTTTCATCCCGGCTTGCAGCGCCTCCACCGTCATGTGCTCGGCGTTCCAGCGCACGGCGGCGGCGAGGCTCTCGGCGTGCGGCAGGCCGTCGCTCAGCGCGCGCTTGGTGCCTTCGAGCGCCTTGGCGGGGAGGGCGGCAAGGTGCTCGGCCAGCGCCTCGGCACGGGCAAAAAGCGCGTCCTGGTCGGGCAGCACTTCGGTGACCAGGCCCCAGCGCTCGGCGGTGGCAGCGTCAATCGCTTCCCCGGTTAGGGCGAGGTGGGCGGTGCGGCCCCGTCCGATCAGGTGCGGCAGGCGCTGCAAGCCCCCGAGGTCGGCGGTGATGCCGAGTTTGACCTCAGGCAGCGAGAAGCGGGCGTCCTGGCTGCACAGCCGCAGGTCGGCGCCCGCGATCAGCTCCAGCCCCGCGCCGATGCACCAGCCGTGCACGGCGGCAATCACCGGCATCGGCAGGGCGGCGAGGCCCTCGGTCACGGCGTGCATCTCGTCCACCACGGCCTTGAAAGCGTCGGGTTTGCCGAGCGCGGGCACGATGGCGGCGCCGTTCGACTTGACATCGAGCCCGGCGCTGAAGACCTGTTCGCCGCGCACGATCAGCACGCGAGCGTCTCCCAGCTCACTCAGGGCCTGCGGAAACTCCTGCCAGAAGGCCGGGCCCATGCTGCCCATTTTGGCGGCGAGAGTCAGGGTGGCGACTGTTCCGCCCTGCGTGGTTCCGTCCTGGGAGAGGGGCCGCTGCGTCAGCCGGATGCTCTGGTAAGTCATGCCCAAGTCTACCGCCCCCCACTTTCTGATCACCAGCTAAAGACAGGATTAACATTCTGAACAGATAAGCCTTTCATGTGAGCCGTGAGAAGGGCCACAATAGAGGGCAAGTGTGGGACTGGTCACCTGCCGCCTCCGGGCGCTCCGGTTCCGCAATGCCCCAGCCCACGAAGGGGGCATGCTCCGGCTTTCGTCCGGCGCTGCTCCAGGAGGATCTATGAAGTATCTGCGTGCTCTGCCTGCCGTTTCCGTTGTCGCCCTGAGCTCGGCGCTCGCCCTGGGTGGCGGCGCTCAGCCCCCCATCCAGACCACCCCGGTGCCCGTGCAGACGGCCCCCGCGCCCAAGCCCGCTCCCGTCGCCTGCACCCAGGGCGCCTGGGCCAAGGCCGCTATTGACCTGGTGACCCAGAAGGGCCTGTTCATCGGCTACCCCGACGGCAGCTTCGACTGGTGCAGCGCCATCACCCGTCAGGAAGTCGCTCAGGTGCTCGCCCGCCTGCTCGCGCAGATGCCCGAAAACACCTTCAACCCTGCCGAACTCGACACCCTGCGTCAGGGCGTTGCCGAAGCGCTCGCCGGCCTGGAAGAACTGCGCGCCCAGCTCGCTCAGCAGAACCAGTCCATCGAAGACCTGCGCGCTCAGATTGACGAGCTCCGTACCGCGCTGAACAACATGCCCGCCGCCGGTCAGGGCGAAGCGGGCGCGCTGGCGCCCAGGGTCCCCAGGGCGAAGCCGGCCCCGTCGGTCCCCAGGGTCCTGCGGGCGTTGCGGGTGCGACTGGCCCCCAGGGTCCTCAGGGTGAAGCTGGTCCCGTCGGTCCCCAGGGCCCCCAGGGTGAGCGCGGCGAGAAGGGTGACCCCTACATTCCGCCCGCCGAGCCCTTCCGCTACGGCAACTACGTGGGCGCGGCCTACTACAGCATCCTCCAGCAGAACGTGGGCCAGATGGTCCGCATCACCGCCGGCAACGACCAGATCTACGGCGGCTTCGGCGTGCGCGTGACCGGCGACGTGGCCCTGCGCGGCGAAACCCCCGGCAACAGCCTCAGCGGCGCCGTGACCTACCGCGGCACCACCGGGCGCTTCGACGGCATCCTGGGCGTGGGCGCCGGCTACAACTTCAAGAACGCCTCCACCTTCGGCGAGCTGTCCATCGGCGTGGACTACCGCGTCGTGGACCGCGTGGCGATTTTCGCCGAAGCCCGTCAGCACTACTACTTCAACGGCAACATCAACCCCAACTCGCGTAACCTCAGCTCTATCGCGGCAGGGTTCAAGGTTCGCTTCTAAGCACGGCCTGAAAAAATCCCCCCGGTGGCAATCCGGGGGGTTTTTTGTTGATGGTGGATGGAAGATGGTTGATAGAGCAGGGCTTTTTCCATCAACCATTACCTCTCAACCATCTACATCTCCATGCGCGTCTTCAGGAAGTTGGTCATCACCGCGCCGCGTTTGTAGAACGGGTTGTCCATGATCTTGATGTAGAGCGGAATGGTCGTCTTCGGCCCCTGAATCACGGTTTCTTCCAGCGCCCGTTTCATGCGCGACACCGCCTTGTCGCGGTCCTCGTGCCACACGATCAGTTTGCCGATCAGCGAGTCGTAGTGCGGCGGGATCGAGTAGCCGCTGTAGACGTGGGTGTCCACCCGCACGCCCGCTCCGCCCGCGAAGTGCGCGTCGTCGATTTTGCCGGCTGCCGGGCGGAAGTCCTTGTCGGGGTCCTCGGCGTTGATGCGGCACTCGATGGCGTGGCCGTGCAACTTCACGTCGTCCTGCTGAATGTTGAGGCCCAGGCCGGCGGCAATTTCGATTTGCAGGCGCACGAGGTCGAGGCTGGAAATCATTTCCGACACGCAGTGCTCGACCTGAATGCGGGTGTTCATCTCCATGAAGTAGTAGTTGCCGTCGCGGTCCATGATGAATTCCAGCGTGCCGGCGCCCGCGTAGTTCACGAACTGGGCGAGGCGCACCCCGGCGGCGAGGATTTCCTGACGCAGCGACTCGGGCAGCGTGGAGGGCGCTTCCTCGATCAGCTTCTGGTTGCGGCGCTGAATCGAACAGTCGCGCTCGCCGATGTGGATGACGTGCCCCTGGCCGTCGCCCATCACCTGCACCTCGATGTGGCGGAACTCCTCCAGGAATTTCTCCATGATGATCGCCGGGTCGCCGAAGTACAGCCGCGCTTCTTCCTGCGCCTGATTGAAGCCCTTTTGCAGCTCTTCCTGGGTGCGAATCACTTTCTGGCCGCGTCCGCCGCCGCCCGCGCTGGCCTTGAGCAGCACCGGGTAGCCGATCTGCTTGGCGGCGAGCAGCGCAGCGTCCACGCTTTCCAGCACGCCAGTGCCCGGCACGGTGGGCACATTGCTCTGTGCGGCGATTTCGCGTCCGCCCGCTTTGCTGCCCAGCGCCCGCATACTTTCCGGCGTCGGCCCGATAAACACGATGCCGTGCTCGCGGCACATCTCGGCGAAGTCGGGGTTCTCGGCCATGAAGCCGTAGCCGGGGTGAATCGCCTCGGCGCCGGTCATCAGCGCCGCCGAGAGGATGTTGGGGATGTTGAGGTAGCTCTGATTTGAAGCGGGCGGCCCCACGCAGACCGATTCGTCGGCGAGCAGCACCGGCAGGCTCTTTTCGTCGGCGGTGGAATACACCACGACCGTCTGGATGCCCATTTCCCGCGCCGTCCGGATGACGCGCAGGGCGATCTCGCCACGGTTGGCGATCAGGATTTTCTTGAACATGTTTTGCCTCCGGCAAAAGATCGAAGAGTCTAAGGGTCTAGAGGTCTAAGGCCGTTCTTAGACTCTCAGACCCTTAGACCCTCGGACATCACTCGATCATGAACAGCGTCTGGCCGTACTCCACCGGCTCGGCGTTCTTCACCAGAATCTCGCGAATCACGCCGCTTTGCTCGGCCTCGATTTCGTTCATCAGCTTCATCGCTTCGATGATGCACAGCACCTGCCCGCTTTCCACGCGGTCGCCCACCTTGACGTAGGGCGCAGCGTCGGGGCTGCTCGCCGAGTAGAAGGTGCCGACGATGGGCGCCTTGACCGGGGTGCCTGCGCTGGCGACTGGCGCGGAGGCCGCAGCGGGAGCGGCTTCGGCGGGCGCGGCGGGAGCAGGTGCCGCTTCGGGAGCGGGAGCCGCAGGCGCACTCGGCGCGGCAGGGGCCTGGGGTGCGGGCATCGGAGCAAAGCCGCCCATCATCGGCTGGGGCAAGGGCGGCATCTGGGGATAGCTCAGCTGCGGCGCGCTTCGGGGCAGGCACTGGGGCGAACGCCTGCGGGCACGCTTGAGGGCGAGGTCGAAGCTGCCGGTCTTCAGGGCGAATTCGCGCACGTCGGCATGGGTCAGGGCATCGAGAATTTTCTTCAGGTCATCCGGGTTCATGGCCCCTCCTTGAGTCTGCGGGATTGGTGTCTCGGGGACTGGGCGTCTCTAAGACTGAGTTGCGACTTGGCGGTTCCTATCATGCCCCTTTTTGTGAGGACTGGGGTGTCACCACCAACCTAACGCCCGTTTGGCTGGACGCGGTTCAAAAAAACTGCCGCCCGAACGCAGGTCCAGGCGGCAGGAAAGAGCAGTGCCTCAGGCGCGGCTGAGGTACTGGCCGGTGCGGGTGTCCACCTTCACGTCGGTGCCCTGCTCCACGAACAGGGGCACCTGCACCACGGCGCCGGTTTCCAGGGTGGCGGGCTTGGTGCCGCCCGACACGGTGTCGCCGCGCACGCCGGGGTCGGTCTGGGTGATCTTGAGGATGACCTGGTTGGGCAGGCTGATGCTCAGGGCCTTGTCGCCGTACATCGCCACTTCGACCTCGGTGTTTTCCTTCATGAACTTGGCGGCGTCGCTCACGATGTTCTTGCCGAGGTGAACCTGGTCGAAGGTTTCCATGTCCATAAACACGTAGTCGTCACCGTCGGGGTACAGGTACTGCATCTTCTTGCCTTCGACGTAGATGTCCTGCAACTTTTCGGTGCTGTTGAAGGTGCGGTCCACAATCGAGCCGCTTTCCATGTTGCGGAACTTGGTCACGACTTTCGCGCCGCCGCGTCCCATCTTGAGGTGGGAGTAGTCGAGGCATTCCCACAGGCCGCCGTCCATCTGCACTTTCGTGCCGTTTCGCAGTTCAGTTACGCTAATCATTGTTCTCCTTATTTTGTCCGGGGCCACGGTGCAGGCGGGCTTCGCCTGGGGCCACGCGGCAACAGAGAGAAGTCTAGCAAAAGACCCCGCTCAGCGACTCCAACGCCCGCCCACTTCGTAGGCCAGCCCCTGAAGCTGCAACATGACGAGCGCGGTCTGCAACTCGGGAATGCTCAGGCCAGTTGTGGCGGCAAGGTCGTCCAATGTGGCCGGGGTTTGCAGCGCCCGCAGCACCCGCGCTTGCTCGGGCGGCAGGTCGGGCACCGCTGGGGCAGGGGCCAGGCCCCAGTTCAGCTCGGTCAGCACGTCCTGCGCCGACTCGGTGAGGACAGCCCCGTCACGAATCAGGGCGTGGGGGCCACTCGCGCGGGGGTCGCCGGCCCGCCCCGGCACGGCGAACACGGTGCGCCCGCAGTCCAGCGCGTGAGTAGCGGTGATGAGCGAACCGGACTTGCGCTCGCCTTCCACCACCAGCACGCCCGCCGAGAGCGCGGCGATGACGCGGTTGCGGCTCGGGAAGTGGTGCTGCGCCGGGCCGGTGCCGAGCGGATACTCGCTGACGACCACCATTCGCCCGGCGAGGTCATGGTTTTCACGCGGATAAATCACGTCCACCGCGCTGCCGAGCACCCCGATGGTGGGGCTGCTCGCCTCCCCGCTTGCAGCTTCCAGGGCTGCCGTGTGCGCCGCCGTGTCCACCCCCCGCGCCAGCCCGCTGACGATGAGGACGCCTGCTGCTGCCAGCTCGCCTGCGATGGTCCGGGTCAGCGCCAGCGCGTGGGGACTCGCTGCCCGCGTGCCCACGATGCCCACCGAGTGCGGCACGGTGCCGAGCCCGGCGAGCAGCTCGGCGCCGCCCGCGCCCCGCACCCACAGCACGGCGGGCGGATCACCCAGGGCTTCCAGCGCCGCCGGATAGCCGGGCAAACCGCGTCCGAGCAGGGTGACGCCGCGCTCTGCCGCCTTGTTCAGTTCGGCCCGCGCCTCCTCTGCCGCTTTTGCCCCGCCAATCGCCGCCACCGAACGCGAGTCCAGCCCCTCCACCCGCCGCAGCTCGGTCAGAGGCGCCGCCAGTGCCGCCTCCGCGCTGCCGAAATGCCGCCGCAGGTTTTCGATGCGCCGTGGCCCCAGTCCGGGCGTAAACCGCAGGGTGAGCAGGGCCAGCAGTTCGGCGTGGGCGGCAGCAGGGGAGGGAAGGGTCACGGCGCGAGAATAGGCGGGGCGCTCCTACAGGCTTGTTACGCGCCAAAAAAAGAGCGGAGGCCCGAACACTCCCGGCGCTCTGCCTCCGCTCTCCTGCTGCCTTCCATGGATTCCGCTCAATTCCAGTCCAGTCGCAAAAGCGCCGCCTGCACTTCCATACCGCAGAATCCGTATTTTTTCTTCGTGCATCCGCTTGGATTGAAGCCAAAACAGCTAGCTTCAATCGGAATTCGTCTTACTTGCCCTGCTGCGCCAGTTTCAGGAAGTAGGCGCTCGTCTTGTCGCCCGGGTCCAGCGCGACGGCGCGGCCATAGGCTTCGGCGGCTCCGGCGTAGTTTTTCGCCTCGTAGCGCACGCGGCCCAGCCAGGCCCAGGCCTTGCCGTAGTTGGCACTTGCGGTGGTGGCCTGAAGAAAACCGGCCTCGGCACCCGCCTTGTCGCCCGCCGAGTACTTGCCGTAGGCCGTACGGAAGGTCTGGACGGCTCTCAGGCCATATTGCTGCCCTTCCTGCGCCAGCCCGAGGTTGTAGCGGTCACTGTCGGTGGCGCCCGGCAGCGCGGCGAGGGCTTGATAGGCGCTTAGCGCCGCACCCGTGTCCCCGGCTTCCAGGGCGAGGCGGCCCGCTTCGCGCTGGGCTTCGGGGAAGTTGGGGGCCGAGCGGGCGGCTTCCTGGAACCCGGCGAGGGCCTCGGCGCGGCGCCCGGCGTCCAGGCTGGCGTAGGCGCGGCTGAAGGCCTGGGTCGCGGCGGGGCCGTAGGTGCTCGCGTTGCGGGCGACCTGGGCGAAGTAGTTCAGCGTCTTGTCGGTGGGCGCGAGGCTCAGTGCCTGGGTGTAGAGGTTTTGCGCGAGCGCGTAGTCCCCGCTTTCTAGCGCGGTGCGGGCGGCCCAGGTCGCGCAGGGCACGCTCTGGGGGTCGAGCGTCAGGCAGGCTTTGAAATACGCGGCGGCCTGCGCCGACTGCCCGCGCGTGTAGGCCGCGTAGCCGAGGTTGTACTGCACGTTGCCGGCAGCGCGCGCTTCGTTTTGCCCGGCAGCGACGGGGGCCACAGCGAAATACGCCCGCCAGCTCGACTCGGCCTGTTTCCAGAAGCCGACTTCGGTGTAGATCTGGGCGCGCAGACGCAGCACGTCGGGGTTGTTGGGGGCGGCGCTCACGGCGGCTTCGGCGCGGTCGGCGGCCTGTTTCCACAGCGGCTGGTCGATGCTGGCACTGCCCGCCGGATACGTGGTGCGGGCGCGGTTCGTCAGGTCACGGGCCTCGGCGGCGAGCTGTGCGGCGTTGGCTGGAGCGGCTGTGGTGGGGGCCGCTTGCGTGGGGACGTTCGGGGCGGTCTGGGCCAGCCCCGCGCCACTCAGGGCGAGGGAGACGGTCAGCAGAAGATTCAGGGTGCTTTTCATGGGAAACCTCCAGTCGGGTGGACGGGTTGTCGGTGGGGGACGTTCGCTTCTCATTCTTCGCACGTGGCGGCGGGAGAGGCGTGGGTTTGCCATGAGGAAGCCTTCAGGCGGCTCAAGGCCGGGCCACGCCGTACCCTGCGGGGGATGAACGGCATTCTCTGGCTGGCCCTGGACGGCGTGGGGCACCCCGCAGACGCGCCGCCCGGCTCGGTGTGGGAGCAGGACCTGCCGACGCTGCGGGCCGTGGTGGATGCGGGCCCCGCGCTCGACGCGACCCTCGGCGTGCCGGGCCTGCCGCAGTCGGGCACCGGCCAAAGCTGCTGGCTGACCGGCACGGACGCGGTGCGCCTGATGGGCGAGCACTTCGGGCCGGTGCCGGGGCCGACGCTTCAAGCCCTGCTGCGCGAGCATGGTCTGCCGGGCCGCCTGACCGCCGCCGGGGGGCGCGCCGCGCTGGTCAACGCCTACTCGCCCGCTTACCTCGCGGGCGGGGGCCGCCGCAACCGCCTGGGCTGTTTTCCCTACGCTTTCCGGGCGGCGGGCCTGCCGCTCAATTCGCCGGACGTGCCCGCGCTGGGAGCCGGTCTGGGGCTGGCCTACGCTTCGCCCTGGGCCGAGACGGCGCCGGAAGAAGACCTCACGCGGCTGGGCGAGGAGCTGGCCGGGGCGCTGGGCCAATACGACCTGCTGGTGGCCGACTTATGGCTAGGCGACCTGCTGGGCCACCAGGGCCGCGAAGGGGTGCCGCCCGAAGTCCTCACCGCCGGGCAGGCCTACCTGCGCCGGGTGGACCGCCTGCTGACTGGGGCGGTGCAGGCCGGGGCGCGGGTCATCGTGAGCAGCGACCACGGCAATCTGGAAGACCTGAGCGTCAAATCACACACCCTGGCCCGCGTGCCCTTCGGCGCGGCGGGCTTGCCCCTCCCGCCAGTGGCCGACATCGTGCAGGGAGGCGGGCAGATAGGACACTGGCTGGGGCTGCCCTGACGGAACCGGCTCCGACAGCTCTGACTCGCAAGCCGCGCCAGGACGAATCTTTTCCACAGGGGGTGTTGAAAGGCTGCGCACGCCCTCTTTTCCTGCACCTGGTTCAAACAACGAAAACGCCGTCCAGCAAACAAAAAACGCTGAACAGTCATGCTTGAAAATCCGCTTCAAAAGTTATCCACAGTGAAACGTAGACCTGTGGATAACTTTGTTTTACGAGCGTTTTACGGCGTCTATGAACGCTTCGACGGCCTGTGGATTCTTGAGGCCGGGCGAGGCTTCGAGCCGGCTCACCGCGTCCACCCCGGCGGGCCGCAGCGTGGCGATGGCCTGCGCCACGTTGTCCGGTCCCAGACCGCCCGCGAGCCAGCTGCCCGGCGGAAAGTGGGGGACCAGCGCCGCCCAGTCGAGCGGCTGCCCGCTGCCGGGCTGCGGGGCGTCGAGCATCAGGGTGACGCCGGGGGTTGCCTGCACAGTTGCGGCCTGCACGTTCCCGGCCTGAAGCTCCTCCGGGCCCAGAACGCGCAAGACGGGATAATACCCGGCCACCGCCGCCACGTATACCCCCGGCAGCGGGCCGTGCAGCTGCACCGCGCTGACCCGCGCCGCCTCCGCCGTCCGCAGCACCTCGTCGAGTGACTGCCCCATGAAAACGCCTATGCGCGCCACGCTCGGCCCCACGTTCAGGCTGATGCCGCGGGCCTGGCTTGCCGTGACCCGTCGCTTGCTGCCCGGCGCGAAGATGAAGCCCAGCGCGTCGGCCCCCGCTGCGGCGGCGTGCAGGGCGTCGGGGAGGGTGGTGGTGCCGCAGACCTTGACCCTGACTTTGCCCTCACTCACGCGCCGCCTCCAGAGCTGCGATGCGCTCCTCCAGCTCGCGGTTCTTGCGAATCAGCGCCAGGAAGACCAGCGCGTAGTGGTCGTAGAGCTTGGGCCGCTCCAGCTTCGTCTCGTTCGTCATCCAACCGAACAGCAGCCGCTCGGCCTCGCGCAGCACCTCGTCGTCGGGCACTTCGCGGAAAGTGCGGTCTTGCAAGATGGTGCGGGCAAAATTCAGCTCGCGGTCGGGGTCGAGTTCGCGGGACGGCTCTTCGGCGGGAACGTGGCGGCGGAACATAGGGGTGATGTTAAGCGGTGGCCGTGAGCCGGTCCCACACCAGCCGCACTTCGGTCAGCTCGCCGTCCACCTTCTCGCCCGCCTCCCGCGCTCCCTGCGCCGCGTACCACTGCCGGGTCGGGTTGGCGGCAAGCACCCACAGCGCGAGGTTGTCGCCGCCGTCCGCTTGCACCTGACCTATGACCGCGTGAAGCAGCGCCTTGCCGATGCCCTGGCCCTGCACCCGCTTCAGGCTGTAGAGGGTCATCAGTTCTGAGCCGTAGCCGGGATGGTCCCGCGCCGGGCCGACGGAAGCGAAGGCCACTATCCCCCCGCCTTGCTCGGCCACGAACACGTCTTCCAGATTCTTTGCAATGGTCGCCCGCCAGCTTTCCTCGCGGCGCTGACGGGCGGCCTCGTTGGTGGCGCGGTCCAGAAATTCAGGAGAAATCAGGCCGGTGTAGGTCTCGCGCCAGCTCTGGACATGAATGTGGGCGATGGCGGGCGCGTCGCCTTCCACGGCGCGGCGGATGGTGAAGGGGGCCATGCGTCAGTGTAAAGACGCTGGCCCCCTTGTGGGTTTGCCTTCTGGCTGAGAGCAGTGGACAGAAAAAGCCCCCCTCACCCCTTGCTTCGCAAGGCCCTCTCCCACCAGGGTAGAGGGTCAAAACTGCAAGACATTCTTATGTCCAATGCTTTTCTGAAATTCACTCGCTTCGCTTGGCCAACAGCCAGCAAAAAACACGCCCTCTTGCTGAAAAATGCTTTATTTCTGCAAGTCGCGCAATTTCGTGTACAGCTCTTTTTCCTCGTCGCTGAGGTCTTTGGGCACCGTGACATTCAGCCGCACGTACAGGTCGCCGTTACCGCCGCTCTTCTTGGGCCAGCCCTGGCCGCGCAGGCGCATCTTGCGTCCGCCGCTGCTGCCTGCCGGGACGTTGAGGTTGCCTGATTTGCCGCTCAGGAGTTGCACTTTGACCTCACCGCCCAGAGCCGCGACGGGCGCGGGCACATCCACCGTAGTCGTCAGGTCGTCGCCGTCAAGTTCAAAGCGGGCATCTTCCAGCACCCGGATGGTCAGCAGCACGTCGCCGCCGCCCGGGCCCTGACCCGCCAGCCGCAGCCGGGCGCCGTCGCGGGTGCCGGCAGGAACGCGCAGCGAGAGGCGCTTGCCGTCTACGTTGATGACCTCGTCGGAGCCTTCCAGCGCCTCACGCAGCGTCACCTGCAACTCGCCTTCCACGTTCTGCACGAACCGCCGCCCGGCCCCGGCCCCGCCCAGACCACCGCTGGCGCCGCCGAACAGGTCGTCGAGGTTGACCTGACCGCCAGCAAAGCCGCCCCGGCCTCCCATTCCGCCCATTCCGCCGCGTCCGCCGAACATCTGCTGGAAGAAGTCCGAGAACTGGCCGGGGTCGAAGCCGCCGAAGTCGCCACCCTGGAACCCGCCGCCCATGCCGGCGTCGCCGTAGCCGGGCGGCACTTGCCCGGTGTGGCCGTACTGGTCGTACAGTTTGCGCTTTTCGGGGTCGTTGAGGACCGCGTAGGCTTCGCCGATTTCCTTGAACTTGTCGGCGGCCTTCTCGTCACCCTGGTTCTTGTCGGGGTGGTACTGCTTGGCGAGCTTGCGGTAAGCGGATTTGATGTCGGCGTCCGACGCGGAGCGGGACACGCCGAGCACGTCGTAGTAGTCCTTGTAAGCCATAAACCTCCTTTCCTTGTGTGGTCGTTAGCTGCCGCTGACTGCGGGCAGCGTGTTCAGTTTGTTGATGACGGCCCGCAGTCCATATGCCTCGGCCATACTGCGCGCCGTGTTGCCGCGCGAGTCTTCCAGCGCGGGGTCGGCACCATGCGCGAGCAGCAGGTCGAAGAGGTCGGTGCGGGGCGCGCGGGTCTTGCTCTGGTAAGCCTGCCCTTCCACATCCACCGTGTGCAGCAACGGCGGCCAGAAGCGCGGGTCGTTGGCGTCGGCGCCGCGCCGCAGCAACTCGGCCACCACGCCCGGCTCGTAGTCGCCTGCGCCCAGCGCCGAGCGGTCAATAGCGAGGTTGAGCAGCGGCAACGGCTCGGCATCGGGCCAGAAATTCACGTCCTGGATGTGCGCCAGCGTGGGCAGAAAGTAGAGCTGCAAGTTCTGCGCGTTCTGCTCCACGTGCCGCAGCATCCAGCCCAGCGCCGCGTGCAGCTTGGTCTGGCTGACCCCCGTGAAGTCCAGCGCCTGCCCCCGCTTGAGCGCGTCGATCAGAGGGTTGGCGTCCTCACGGCGCGCCAGCTTGACGTACTCGGCCTCCACCTGCTCGCGCGCCCAGGGTGTCTTGCGCAGAAATTTAAGGCTGCTGCCCACGCTCGGCTCGTTCTGAAAGCACTTGACGGGCACGCGCCGGGCGAGTTCCTCCCACCCGTACTCGTCGTGCAGGTGGGTGACGATGCGCTCTAAGGTGGCGCCGTGGAGGGGGTTAGTAGTCAAGAGGGGTTCCAGCCTTTCAGCTTGCGCCAGTGCCGAATGACGCGCCACATCAACATGAACATAATCAGCCAGAGAGCCACGCAAAGGATGGCAACGATGCTATTTCCAACCCTAACCGCATCCATGAACGCGGTCAGGAAACCTCCACCAACGCCCCCGATAACGAACGCTAGCAATAGAGTTTTCGCTTCCCGGCTCATATTCCCTCCGTCGTCCATCACCGCTCAACTATCAGCCCTTGCGGCTGACGACCACCCGCGCCGGACGCACCAGCCGGTCGCCCATCTTGAAGCCGAGCTGGTAGGTCTGCACAATTTTTTCGTCTTCGTCACCAGCAACGACCTGAATGGCTTCGTGCCATTGCGGGTCGAATTGTTCGCCTTCGCGCCCGGTGGCTTCCAGGCCCAGCGTGCCGAAGATGGTCAGCACCTTGTTTTGCACGGCCTGCATGCCAGGCACCAGCTTGGCGGCGTCGTCCACGCTCAGGCTCAGGGCGCGGTCGATGTCGTCGTAGACGGGCATCAGGGCTTCGGCGGCCTTGCTCACGCCCTTGTCGTGGGCTTCGGCGGACTCGATGGTGGTGCGGTTGCGGTAACCCTCGAAGTCGGAGGCGAGGCGGCCCAGCCGGTTTTTCAGGTCGGCGTTTTCCTTTTCCAGCTCGTCCACGCGCTCGAGCTTCGCCATCATTTCCTGCACCTGCCCGAACATGTTTTCGTCCATTTCGGGGAAGCCTTCGGGCATCTCGAAATCGGCGTCGGTTTCGTCGCCCGCGCGCAGCTCGGTGTCGTCGGCGGCAAACTTGATGTTCTCGGCGTTGTCGGCTTCGGTGTCCGGCTGGTTGTTCTTTTTCTGGTCGTCACTCATGTCTTTTTTCCTTCCAAACGGGTTGGTGAACATGCCCCCAGCTTAGGGGTTAAGGCAAAGGGAGAGGGGGCGCAGGTGGCCTTCCTCTCCCCAGCGGGTGCTTGAGAACTTGCTTTACTCAGCGGGCTTAAAGTCGGCGTCGATTACGTCGTCGTCGGCTTTGTTCGCCTGGGCCTGGGTGCCTTCCGGCTGGCCCTGCGTGCTCGCCTGGTTGGCGGTCATGAAGGAGCGGAGTTCTTCTTCCAGCTTCTTCTGGGCGTCAGCAATCTTGCTGTCGTCTTCGCTGCGGACGGCTTCTTCGGCTTCGTCAGCGGCAGCCTTCAGGCGATCCTTGGCGTCCTGAGCGGCGCCTTCCTGCTCTTCGAGCTGCTGCACGGCCTGCACGCGGAGGCTGTCGAGGTTGTTGCGCTTTTCGACCTTTTCCTTACGCTGCTTGTCGGCGGCGGCGTTCTGCTCGGCTTCCTGCACCATGCGTTCCACGTCGGTCTTGTCGAGGGTCGTGGTGTTTTCGATGGTGATGCTCGATTCCTTGCCGCTGGTCTTTTCCTTGGCGGTGACGTGCAGAATCCCGTTGGCGTCGATGTCGAAGGTCACTTCGATCTGCGCGCGTCCGGCGGGCATGGGCGGAATGCCTTCGAGCTTGAAGCGGCCCAGGCTCTTGTTGTCGGCAGCCATGGGGCGTTCACCTTGCAGCACGTTGATTTCCACGCCCGGCTGGTTGTTCTCGGCGGTGGTGTAGATCTCGGTCTTCTTGGCAGGCACGGTGGTGTTGCGGGTGATCATCGGGGCGATCATGCCGCCCTTGACTTCCACACCCAGCGTCAGCGGGGTCACGTCCACGAGGACGATGTCACCCAGGCTGCTGTCGCCCTGAATAATCCCAGCCTGCACGGCGGCGCCGAGGGCCACGGCTTCGTCGGGGTTGACCGACTCGTTGGGGGTCTTGCCCACCAGGTCCTGCACGATGCGCTTGACGGCGGGGATACGGGTCGAGCCACCGACCAGAATCACTTCGTTGATATCACCGGCGCTCAGCTTGGCGTCGCTCAGGGCCTGTTCGACAGGCTGGCGCACGCGGCGCAGCAGGTCGGCGGTCAGTTCCTCGAACTTGGCCCGCGAGAGCGAGCGTTCCAGGTGCATGGGGGTGCGGGTTTCGGGGTCGAAGGTGATGAAGGGCAGGGAGATGCTCGTTTCACTGGCGTTCGACAGGTCGATCTTGGCCTTTTCGGCGGCTTCGATCAGGCGTTGCAGGGCCTGCTTGTCCTTACGCAGGTCGAAGTTGTGTTCCTTCTGGAACTCGCCCGCCAGCCAGTCCACGATGCGGTAGTCGAAGTCCGCGCCGCCGAGGTGGGTGTCACCGGCGGTGGATTTCACTTCGAACACGCCGTCGCCCAGTTCGAGGATGGTTACGTCGAAGGTGCCGCCCCCCAGGTCGAAGACCAGCACAGTTTCGTTGCCCTTGCGCTCCAGGCCGTAGGCCAGCGCGGCGGCGGTGGGTTCGTTGATCACGCGCAGCACGTTCAGACCCGCGATTTCGCCCGCCTGACGGGTGGCTTCACGCTGGCTGTTGTCGAAGTAGGCCGGCACGGTGATCACGGCGTCGGTGATCTTGTTGCCCAGCTTGGCGGAGGCGTCGCTCACCAGCTTGCGCAGCACTTCGGCGCTGACCTGCTCGGGGGCGAGGTCCTTGCCGTTCACTTCGATACGGACGCTGCCGCTCGGGCCTTCCTTGACGGTAAAGGGGCTACGGGCCGCTTCTTCCTTCACTTCGTCCCAGCGGCGGCCAATGAAGCGCTTGACTTCGAACAGCGTGGCGGCGGGGTTGAGCGCAGCCTGACGGCGGGCAATCTGCCCGACCAGAATTTCGTCGCCCTTGTACGCGACGACCGAGGGGGTGGTGCGTCCGCCTTCGGCGTTGACGATCACTTCGGGGCGACCGCCTTCCATCACAGCGATCACGGAGTTGGTGGTACCCAAATCGATTCCGACAGCTTTAGCCATGTGTTGACTCCTTGGGAAAGAGGGATTTGCAGCCCCTTAGGGCAGCAGTCTTGAACTGCAAGTATCATACGACTACAATCCCCCAGAGTCAATAGACTTGAGTGTATTAGACTCAAGTTTGCTGGCAACATCAAGAAAAGCTGAAGACTGAGGGTTTAGGCCGTCTCTGCCGCATCCACTTCCATAAACTCTCTGACGATACGGTTGAGCACCCACCAGCCCTGGGCAGTCGCCCGCAGGTTCGTTCCGCTGTGTTCGAGCAGGCCCAGCCGCACCTGCCGTTCGATGACCAGGCCGTAACGCCCCGCCACGTCCACCCCGCTGCGGCGCGTGAGGTCGGCGAGGTCGAGGCCCCTGCGCAATCGCAGCCCCATGAACAGGGCGTCGGTGACGTACTCGTGCGGGTCGACGAGCAAGGTCTCGCCTTGCTGCCCGACCAGCCAGTCGTGGAGGTGCGGATTGGTGCGCCGCAGGGTGAGAGCGTCGGCTCCCGGCGTGGGCACGGGGTAGTGCCCGGCGGCCCCCGGCCCCAGCCCCAGATAGGTTTTGCCCTGCCAGTAGGAGAGGTTGTGGCGCGACTCCTGACCGGCGCGGGCGTAGTTGCTGACCTCGTAGCGGGAAAAGCCGTGCCCGGCGAGCAGTTCCTCGGTGCGTTCGAAGCCCTCGCGCTCGGCGTCCTCGTCCACCTGTACGCCCCGGCGGGCGAACTCGGTGCCGGGCTCGATGGTCAGGGTGTAGGCGCTGACGTGCCCCACGCCGAGCTCGACGAGGCCGTGAATGTCGCTGTCGAGCGGTTGCCCCGGCACCGCCGTAATCAGGTCGCCGCTCACCCGGAAGTCCTGCGCGATGAGCCGGGACACGGCGTCCCGCGCCTGCCGGGCGTCGTGGCGGCGGCCCAGAAATTTCAGCGTGGCGTCGTCGAGGCTCTGCACGCCCACCGAGGCGCGGTCGAAGCCGAGCGAACGCCAGAGGGCGGCCCGCTCTGTGCTGACGGTGCCAGGGTTGATTTCCAGCGTGTTTTCCGCCCGGCCCCAGCCGAGGTGCCGCTGCACGCTTTCCACCAGCGCCCGCAGCTCGTGGTCGCGCAGAAAACTGGGGGTGCCGCCGCCGAGGTAGACGGTGTCGAGGTCCACCGCGTAGGCCGCCGCCAGCTCCGCCGCTTCCTGCTCGAGCCGTTCTAGATAGCGCTCGACCAGCCCGGCTTGCCGCGTCAGCACATGGAAATCGCAGTAGGGGCAGATGCTGGGGCAAAACGGCACGTGTACGTACAGGTGCCGCACCACCGGGTCGAGCTGGGTCGGCGCAGGCGCAGAGAAAGTCACGGCGGGCAGTGTAGAGGCTCAGACCGACGCAGCTCTGGTCAGACGGCACAAAAAACTCCCCCGCCATTATCAGCAGGGGAGTAGAGGTCGGGACACTCAGACGAGCAGAATGACCGGCTTTTCCAGCGTCTGTGCCACGTTCGCCAGGAAGCGGGCGGCCTTTTCGGGATCCACGTCGCCTTGCAGGCTCAGGGCGGCGCGGCCATCCTGCACGCGGCCCACACTCAGGGTCAGGGTGTCGGGGTAGTGCAGGTCGTCCATGTCGAGCGCCCCGGCGTCCACCACCAGCAGGTCGGGCGTGCCGCCGAAGTCCTGGTCGGTGACCAGCAGAGCGTCGCGCAGGCTCACGCTGCTGCCGACTTCGCCGCCCATCTGCCGGGTCAGGCCCCGGTCCATGTCACGCATGGCGACGCTGCCGAGGCCCAGGCCAGCCGCGTGGCGCTGCGCGGCGCGGGCGACCAGCAGCGCGAGCGGCACTTCGCGTTCGAGCGCCTCGCTGAGTTGCTGGCGCAGGTCGTGGAGCTGGGCCACCTGAGCCTCGCGCCGCAGGTAGGTGCCGAACCACACGGCGTCGCGCGGCGTGGCGGGGGCCGCCGCGGGCGCTGTCTCGGTCTGAGGAGCGGCGATAGGTGCTGGCTGCACTTCGGGCGTCTGCTCAGTGGGAGCGGGGGCGGTGGGAGCCGTCGTCTCCTGAACCGGCGCGGGCTCGCTCGACACCGACTCACTGGAGACTGCCTTGCTGGGCACCGCGTCGGCCACGACCTCTTCCGGCTGCTCTTGGGTCGCGGGCGCGTCGAAGCGCGAAGCTTCGGGCACAGCCGGGACGCTGAACTGAGGCGCCGGGGTGGGAGCGGGCGTGGCCTGTTCGGGGGTCAGCTCGTCCACGTCCACCTGCGCGGTCATCAGCGCCGTGGGGGCGGGGAGCACCGGTTCGCGGCTGCTGGCGAGCGGTGCCTGCGGCGCTTCGTCGCGCAGTTCCACCGGGGGCACGTTGAAAGGCGAGGTGGGCGCCGGGGGCGTCACTGGCTCGCTGTTGAAGCCGCCCAGGCCAGCGCTGCTCGGCTGGCTGCCGAAGCTGCTGGGGGTGGGGCTGCTGGGCTGGGGTTCGGGCGTCGCCGGGGTCGCGGGCCGGTCGCTGTCTTTCTGGTACAGGCGCGAAAGCAGGCTGCCAAGCCCGCCGGAAGCCGGGGCAGCGGGGGCCGCAGCGGCAGGGGTCGGGACCGCCGGGATTTCCGGGAGGTGAGGCTCCGGCAGGTGGGTTTCCTGAATGCGGTTCACCGGGCCGGGGCTCACGGGCACGGGGTCGGTCGGGACGGGGCCGGAAGCGAAGGTCGGCGCGGCGGGCGTCACCGGCGGAATGTCGAAGGGCGAGGAGGACGCCGGCGCGGCGGGGGGCGCGAGGAGCTGGTCGTCCTGGTCGTCGTCGAGTTCGAAGTCGTCCTGGCTCAAGGTGGGGGCGGCGGGGCGCGACTGCTGCACGAAGTCGGCAATATCGCTCTCGACCCCGGCCTGGCTGAGCATCTGGGCGTCGAACATGCCGCCGCCGGGCAGGTCTTCGCCGGTCCAGTCGGGCGGCGGCGCGTCGACCGGCGTCGAAGGTGGCTCGGCCTCGCCACTCATGACCCGCGACAGGTAGTCGAGGATGTCTTGCTCGACAATCATGCCTCCGGCACCCGTGCCGTTGAGCTGCTGCCATTCGATACCGTTCGCTTCAGCCAGAATCTTGGCCAGCGGCGCAATCCGTTCCATTATGTTCCCCCTTTGGAGCCATTGTAGAGATGAAGGCTGTTTTCCGGCTGCGGCACACCGGACACGGAACGCGGCAGCAGGAAGTCATCGTCTCACAGCGTGACGGGACGGCTCTGACAGCGTTCTTTCAGGTGCCCATCTCCTGACGGTTTTGCGCCCCGCTCAGTGAATGACGACCTTGCTCGGGTCGTAGTCGATGGCCGGAAACTGCGGATTCATGTCCTTGAGCGCGCCGAGCAGAATGTGGCTGAGCACCAGGTCGCGGTACCACTTGCGGTCGGCGGGCACGACGTACCACGGCGCGTCGTCGGTGCTGGTCGTCAGGGCGTCCTCGTAGACATCGTTGAATTTGTCCCAGTTGCTCCGGTCTTTGAGGTCGCCGGGGTTGAATTTCCAGTGCTTGCCGGGGTTGTCGAGCCGCGCCTGCAACCGCTCCTTTTGCTCCTCCGGGCTGATGTGGAGGTAGACCTTGACGATGCGGGTGGCGTTGTCGGTGAGCAGTTCCTCGAAGTGGCGGATGTGCTCCAGCCGCCGCTTGGCCGTCTTGTCGTCGATCATGTCGTAGACGCGGGTGACGAGCACGTCCTCGTACTGGCTGCGGTTGAAGACGCCGACATAGCCCTTGGCGGGCGCTTTCTGGTGGATGCGCCACAGGAAATCGTGGCTGAGTTCCTCGGCGCTGGGCTGCTTGAAGCTGGTGATCTGCACGCCCGCTGGGTTGAAGGCGCCGATGACCTTTTTGACGGCCCCGTCCTTGCCCGCCGCGTCGCGCGCTTGCAAGATGAGCAGCAGCGACTGCTTGCCCTCGGCGTAGAGCCGCTCCTGCCACTCGGCAAGCTCGCCGGCAAGTTTGGCGGTCTGCGCCTGCCCTTCTTCCTTGGACAGACCGGCGTCGTCGTTCGTCGCCCAGTCGCTGAGTTTGACCCGTTTGCCGGGCTTGACGCGGTAGTTGTCAATGTCCATGTGGGCGAGTGTAGTGGGCGAGGGCCGCCGCGCGCCTAAAAGGAGCCTTGAGCGTGCCCGTTCGTGTGCCCTGCTGAGCCGGTTCCCTGGGCTGTTTGGCCGATGCGCCGCAGTGGAAAGGCGGCTACGCTCGTCGGGTGCTGCCCGCCGCCTCTGAACACTCACACTGGCCTCCCCCTGACCTCGAACTGCTCACCGACGTGCCGTTCAGCACACATGGCCTCGCGCTGGACGTGCTGCGGCCCCGTGCGCGGGCGACGGAGCCGGTGCCCGCCATCCTTCACTTTCATGGCGGGGGCTGGGTCAAGTTCGGCAAATGGCCGGTCGCCAACACGTTTCTCGCCCGCGCCGGCTTCGTGACGGTCAGCGCCGATTATCGCCTCGCGCCGGGGGCGACCTTTCCCGCACAGCTTCACGACGTGAAAACGGCGGTGCGCTTTGTACGGGCACATGCGGCAGAGTTGGGGATAGATCCGCAGCGTATCGGCGCCTGGGGCGTGAGCGCGGGCGCGCATCTGGCGGCGCTGCTCGGCACGGTGAGCGGCGAGGAAGGCCCAGATGGCGGCTGGTCTAGCGGTGGCTGGCCCGGCGAGTCCTCGGCGGTGCAGGCGGTGGGAAGCGTGTGTGGGCCGCTGGATTTCTTCGACCCGGCCTGGAATTTTGGTCCGGAGCCGTTCGAGTTGCTCGGCGGGCCGTTTCACGAGCGGTTGGCGCTGGCCCGCGCCGCGAGTCCGCTGGAACACGTCACGCCGGACGCGCCGCCCTTTTGCCTGCTGCACGGCATTGCCGACGACGAGGTGCCCGTCTCGCAGTCGCGGCGAATGCACGCGGCGCTGCAACTGATGGAGGGGCGGGCGGCGGGCGTGCTGAGCGAATTGACCGAGCTGGACGGCGGCCACTACATCAATGACACCCATCAGGCAGAAGTCGAAGCGCGGCTGCTTGCCTTTTTTCAGCGGACGCTGAGCTTTTCTCCCTGCTGCTGATAGCTTGGGAACATGCCTGTGGTCGTATCGGTCAGCCGGGACCGTGAACATCGGTTCAGCAAGGCGAGGGCCGACCGCCTCAAGCTGCTCGCGGGCCTGGGGGTCGAGGGGGACGCGCACGCGGGCGTCACGGTTCAGCACCGGTCGCGGGTCAGGCAGGACCCGACCCAGCCCAATCTGCGGCAGGTTCACCTCATTCATGCCGAGTTGCTCGACGAATGCCGCGCCGAGGGCTTCGAGGTGCAGCCGGGCGACCTGGGTGAAAATGTCCTGACGCGGGGGGTGGACCTGCTGGCGCTGCCGCGCGGCACGCGCCTGCACCTGGGGCCGCAGGCCGTGGTCGAGGTAACCGGGCTCCGCAACCCCTGCGCGCAGATTGACGCCTTCATGCCGGGGCTGCTGCGCGTCATGGTTCAGCCGCGCCCCGGCGGCCCACCGGCTCTGCGCTGCGGCGTGATGGGCATTGTCCTGGCGGGCGGTGAGGTTCGCGTGGGTGACGACATCAGGGCGGAGTGGCCCGCAGCGCCTTATCACCATCTAGAAAGGGTTTGAGCGGCGGCCCTTCCGACTGACCTACACTCGCCCGCATGTCCGCCTCTGCGCCTGCCTCGCCGCTGAATGCCCGCAGCCTGGGGCTGGCGCTGCTGATTACCCTGATCTGGGGCGTGAATTTCGTGGTCATCAAGTGGTCGGTGGCGGGGGCGTCGCCGCTGCTGGTCGCCGCGCTGCGCTTCCTGCTGGCCGCGTTTCCGGCGGTGCTTTTCGTGCCGCGCCCCACCATCGCGCCCCGGCTGCTGTGGGGGTACGGCCTCGCGGTGGGCGTGATGCAGTTCGGGCTGCTCTACCTCGCCATTCAGCTCGGCATGAGCGCGGGCATGGGCAGCCTGCTGATGCAGACGCAGGCGTTTTTCACGGCGCTGCTCGCTGCCCGTTTTTTCGGGGAAAAAGTGATGCCCTGGCAGGCCGCCGGTATCACGCTGGCCTTCGGCGGCATGGCACTGATCGGACTGACGGCGGGCCACGACGTGCCGTTTTTTCCGCTGCTGCTGACCCTCACGGCGGCGCTCGGTTGGGCCATCAGCAACCTCGTCGTGAAGGCCTCGCCGCAGGCCAACGGCTTCGGGCTGGTGGTGTGGAGTGCGCTGATTCCGCCTATTCCGCTGGCGTTGCTCGCCGGGCTGACCGCCGGGTGGGGGCCGGTCATGCAGACCCTCACCCACAGCGACTGGAAGTTCTGGGCCGCCGTGCTGTTCATGGGCCTGGGCAACACGGTGCTGGGGTTCGGCATCTGGTCGGGCCTGATTCAGCGGCATGGGGCGTCCCGCGTCGCGCCGCTCTCGCTGCTGGTCCCCGTATTCGGCACGCTGGCGAGCGCGCTGGCCTTCCACGAAGGCTTTCCGCCCGGCAAGGTGCTCGGCGCAGCGCTGATTGCCGCGGGGCTGGTGCTGCATGTATTCGGGGGACGGTGGTGGCGGGGAGCGGCCTCCCAGGGCTTGGGCAGGGCGCAGGCGGAGGGCCGCGAAACCTATCCGCCTGACAATGCCGATGGCTTGGAAGACCGCTGAGCCTCACTCCAGCATCTTCCCCCACGCCTCCTGGTCCTCGCCCACGCTCAGCACCTTGCCGCCGCGCACCAGCGGCAGCCGCAGCAGAGCGGGGTCGTCGAGCATCTTGGCGACGACACTGTCCTCCGTCGTCCTGAGGTAAGCGAGGTTGGCGCGTTCATACGCCTTGCCCTCCGTGTCGAGCAGCGCGTTGACGCCGAACTTCTGCACGAAGCGGGTCAGCTCGCCCTTGCTCATCGGCTTGGCGGACACGTCCACGAAATGCACCTTGACGCCGCGTTCCTTGAAAAACCGCTCGGCGGCGCGGGTGGCGGTCGATTTCTTGGTGCCGAAGATCTGAATCTGGGGGCCGGTCATGCCCGCATGTTGACAAAAAAACCGCCCCACGGTGGGGCAAAGATCGGATGCCCCAGAGACTGAGCCTCACTCCGCTGAGGTTTCTCTTGGCGGCCTATAAAACTGTGCCGAGCGCCCCTGGGCGTCTTTCCAGACATCCCAGCCGGGTTCCGAGCCACCAGAGATGTCACTGGCGGCAGAACTCGGTGCTTTGTGGCTGACATCCTTCTCGAAGGTCAGGATTGTTCCATCGTCTTTTAAAGTCCCATCCAGCAAATACTGTTCTCGCCTCTTGGCTGTCGCCTTGGCATAGGGAGCTATCTCTCGCCGGGCTGTACTGCCTGCTTTCAGTATCCAGAGTCCGGTGATGCGGTGATAAGTGGCTGTCGCCTGAGCTGGCCCGCTGTTGAAATAGAAAACGATTTCGTCCGAATCGGCGCGAGGCACTGGAAGACTCTCCGTTGGCGCCAGCAATACGTCCCGCTCCGCTTCCGTGATAAGGCCCACTCTGCTGGCAATGTCGGCGGCCTCCTCAAAGGAGATTTTGTGCTTGTATCTCGCCTGCTCCGCTTCGACAAGGGGGCGCTTTTCGCGGCGAATGCGTTCCTCGTCCCGCCGCCTTTCCTGACGCTGAGCGACTGTCTTGAGGGCCGCTTCGAACCTGTCCTTTTCCCAGATTTGGGGGTCGAGCAGCGTCGCCAAGTCCTCGCCAAAAGTGTGGCCCTCTTGCCCCATTTCGGTTTTGAGGGCCACTCTCGCTTCCCAGTCGCCCCCGCGCCGCTCGTCCAGCACCACCCAGACCCGCCCATTGGTCACGATGGCCCAGCGCGTGCCGACGCTGACGGCATAGTTGAGCGCCTGCTGATAGTCGCGGGCTTGTAGGGTCGCGCCCATGCCCTTGAGTTCGAGAGCGAACACGCCCGCCCCTCGCCGCACCAGAAAGTCGGCCCGGCTGCCCGTGACATTGGTTTCCTCCGGATGAACCTCGTCAGGATTCCAGATGTCAAAACCGGCTGCCAGCAAGAGGCGCAGGACGATGCACTGCCGAACGACAGCTTCGCCCGGTGGGTCATCCAGCCACCCCTGGATGGCTTGCACAGCACTTTGTACAGATTCTGTGGGCATTGACCAGAAGTATATGTTTGTGGAACCCGCCCCCCTCTCACCGCGTATTCCCTGGTGATGAACGGACAGACCCCCACCCAGCTGCGGCCCCTGGCCTCCGGCCTGTCGCCGGACGAGCGTTCGGGCGCTTATCTGCTGCACCTCTCGCCGCTGCTGGGGCTGCTGCTGCCGAGCATCGGGCACCTGTTGGGGCCGGTGGCGGCGTGGTGGATGCTGAAATCTTCGCCCGCCCTCGACGCCCAGGGCAAAGAAGTCGTCAACTTTCAACTGACGGCGACCGTGATTTCCCTGCTGCTGAGTGTGCTGGCCTTCGTCCTGATCGGGGCCGGAATGCTGGGCGGGCTGGCGGGCATCGTCGCGCCGCTGGCAGGGATGCTGTCCATGTTCGGCGCGGTGGGGGCCTTATTCGCCATTCTGCTGCCGCTGTCGCTGCTGCTCTCGGTCTATCCCCTGGTGTGCATGGTGCTGGGCCTGATGCGGGCCAGCGAGGGTCAGCTCTACCGCTACCCGCTGACGATCCGGTTTCTGAGTTGAGAGAGGAGGGACAAAGGGTCGTAGGGTCGAGGAGTCGAGACCGGTTTCCCTCGACTCCTCGACCAACTGGACCCCTAAGCCACTTGGCCGATGCCACCCGCCCCACTGCCGCACTAGCCTGCCCCCACGATGAAGATTTTTATCTGAATGCACACGTTCTGTCCGGGGCGAAACGCTACGCTGAGCGCAATGCCTGAACGTGTCTTTTTACCGCCCGCACGATGTCGCCGGGCTGTAGCTGCCGCTCCTGTGTCCATGCTCGTGGACCGGGAGACCCGCAGGCAACACCGTCACCCACAGAACTGACTGGCCCCCCGCGTGAGTCGAGCCGACGCTCCTCCGCTTTGCCCCCTCCTCTCACGGCCCACCTCGTGGCCCCAGAAAAGGAAGTGACCCAACATAGATAAAGTTCACGGTAACCTCTCCGGCCTGCGCCCGGCCCAGAAAAAAGCCCTGGAAAACTTATATCGCCGCCGCATCGAGCCGGGGCGCATCGGTTCGCCCGAACTGGCCCGTAACCTGGCCGAACTGTCGCATGACGTGCGGCGCGAGGTCGGCGTGCTGATCGACCGCCGGGGCCGCGTGATTTCGGTCAGCGTGGCCGACGCCCGGGGCACCGAGTTTCCCGACCTGCGTCTGGGCGAGAACCGTCTGGCGGGGTTTCACCTGCTGCACGCCCATCCCCGTGGCGGGGCGCTCAGCAAGGGCGACCTCTCCACGCTGTTCCTCAAGCGCCTGGACGCGGTTTCGGCCATCGAGGTCGGCAACGACGGGCGCCCCGGCCTGGTCCACACCGCCCACCTGACCCCTCCCGGCACGGTGGGCGAGGAAGAAGACTGGCGCATCTTGCCGCCCGCGCAGCCTTTCGAGATCGACGAGTTCGACCTCGGCGCGCAGGTCTCGGCGCTGGAGGAAGAAATTGCCCGCGCGGCCCGCACCCGCGAGGCGAAAAAGGACCACGAACGGGCACTGCTGGTCCAGATTGACGGGGGCGAATTCGACGCCGAGGAGCGGCTGGAAGAACTCGGTGAGCTGGCGCGCACCGCCGGGGCCGAAGTCGTCTACAAGGAACTGATCTACCGTCGCAACCTCAAACCCGGCACGCTGGTGGGGGCGGGCAAACTGGAAGAACTGACGAGCAAGGCCTACCACCTCGACGCCGACCTGCTCATCTTCGGCCAGGAGCTCGGCCCCGCCCAGGCGCGTGAAATCGAGGCGGCGACCGGGCTCAAGGTGGTGGACCGCACCCAGCTGATTCTCGACATCTTCGCTCTGCACGCGCAGGGGGTCGAGTCGCGGCTGCAGGTCGAACTCGCGCAGCTGCGCTACATGAAGCCGCGGCTGCTGGGGGCGGGGGCGCAGCTCTCGCGCATCGGGGGCGGCGGGGGCAGCGCCGGGGGCGGGGCGATCGGCACACGCGGGCCGGGGGAAACGAAGCTGGAGCTTGACCGCCGCCGCATCAACGACCGCCTGAGCTTTCTGGAAAAGCAACTTGAAGGCGTGTCGCAGCGCCGCGAGGAACGCCGCAAGAGCCGCGAGCGCAACGACGTGCCTGTGGTCAGTATCGTGGGTTACACGAACGCTGGCAAGTCCACCCTGCTCAACTCGTTCACCCACGCCGCCGAAGAGCCCCGGCGCGTGTTGGCCGAGAACAAACTGTTCGCCACCCTGCGCCCGACCAGCCGTCAGGGTTACATTGAGGGCATCGGTCAGGTCATTTTTACCGACACGGTGGGCTTTATCCGCGACCTGCCCAAAGACCTTTCGCGGGCCTTCCGCTCCACGCTGGAGGAAATCGGCGACGCCGACGTGCTGCTGCATGTGGTGGACGCCGCTTCACCGGGCGCCGAGCAGCGCCTGGACGCGGTGAACCGCATTCTGGACGACCTCGGTTTCCGTGACATGCCCACCGTGGTGGCGCTGAACAAGGCCGACCGCGCTGAGCCGGAAGTGCTGGCGCGTGAACAGGAGCGCACAGGCGGCATCCCCGTCAGCGCCCTGAAAAACATCGGCCTGACTGAACTGAAAGAAGCCCTGGGCGACGCGGTGGCGAGCGTGCAGCGCGCCGAACTTGCCCGGCAGGAAGAAGCGCGGGCCGCGCGGGTGGAGTGGCGCTGAAAGTCTGAACATCTCTGCTGAGAGCAGGGCGGGTGGCTTCGGCCCTCGCCCTGTTTTGCCGCCAGCCTGAGCGACATCGTTCCTTCACTAAGAGAGGGAGTGGGCGTTCTCCAGACCTGCCGGCCATTGCTGAGAAAAGCGGCGTCGTCAGCGGGCAAAAGCCTCCCTCTGCCAGTGGACATGTAAGGGTCTTGAGAGCCCCCAGACGCCAAAATCTTGCGGATGATGTGCGCCGTGTCGCACCCGGCGACAGGAACAACCTGGTTTGCCGAGGGAAAGCACCGGACAGATAGGCAACAAGTCGGCTGAGCGGAAGGAGTCGCAGTGATATGAAAACCCAACACCGAACCAGAAGCATCAACAGCCTTTGGAATGACGTCACCACGCGGAAAATAGTTGCCTCACGGATGTATCAGGCCCATACGGCACTTGCGGGAGGCGCAAAATGAGGCCGCCGCGATGGCGGGCTGCGGCCAGCGGACTGACTCTGGCTTTGTTGGGGTTCAGCAGTGCCCAGGCGCAGACGGGGAGCGCCAGCTACTGCACTGGCACCTTCGCGACCATCAGCGGGGGAACTGCAACCGGGTCTGGCCGCGTGGTCTGGCACAACCCTTTTACTGGCTACAGTAAGACTCTAACAAATGGAGACACTTCTGATTTCTCTAGTTACGGTTTTAATGGTTCTGCACTGAATAATGCTGCCGTTGACCCAGATACTGGTAACATCTATTGGATTGACCGTGGCAATGATAATGCTAGTACCAGCACCCGCCAAAATCGCTACGGTATTGTGTGGCGCTATAATCCTTTCACAGGATCAAAAACCAATCTAGGTTACTTGAACGCTGGCTCAGTAGGTGACAACTTCAGTTCGATGCTGTCCCAGACGGCAAAAACAAACAGTTGCCCCCACCAAGCTTGATGGGGGTAACTGTTTGCGGTCTCCTGGGAGTGTGAAATCAACAGAATCCGCTGCCCAGCAGGCTACCGCACTCACCCGGCACTTCAAAACGCACGCCAGTCACCTCCGCATCGACACGCTCCAGCGGCTCATCGATGTCCTCCTGGCGATGATTGCCGCGAGGAGCGTCAATCATCACGACTTGAGTGCCCACATGCCCGGTATCAGTACCCCACAGGCTAAAAAAAGGCGGGCAGACCGCACTTTCCGGGATGAGCAGCTGGACATGGGCTTTTTCATCGCTCTGCTTGTCGTCCATCTTCCACCAGGGAAAGTCTTGCTGAGCCTGGACCGCACCAACTGGGAGCATGGCGAGACCCCCGTCAACTTTCTGGTGCTTGGAGCCGTGGTTCACGGCTTCACCCTGCCGCTCATCTGGGTGCCTCTCGACCAGTCTGGGAACAGTCACACCTACGCTCGAATGTGGCTGGTGTTGAAGCTCCTTCGGGCCTGGCCAGCGAAACGCTGCTGGGTCTGGTGGCCGATCGGGAGTTCATCGGCGCGGAATGGTTCCGCTTTCTTCGTCGTCAGGGCATCAAGAGGGCAATTCGTATCCGACAGACCGACATGCTAGACGACATGAAGGGGAAAGAGTGGTTTGAGCACGTCCAGCACGGTCATTTTCACGAGATTGGCGAAAAGGTGTTCGTGTTCGGGGAGTTGATGCGGGTGGTCGCAACGAGGTCACCCACAGGTGACCTCGCTCATCATCGCCACAGATTTCAGTGCTCGGAAGACCTGGAGGCTCTACAAACAGCGCTGGTCGATAGAGTGCACCTTCAGCAGTTTCAAAAAGCGAGGCTTTGACTTAGAGCGAACCGGAATGACGGAAAGGAGCCGTCTACAGCGACTCTTCGGACTGGTGACATTGGCTTGGATGTTCTGTTTGCGCCTGGGGGTCTGGCTGAGCCAGACCTGGCCCATCCCCGTTCTGAAGCATGGTCGGAGAGCGGTCAGTCTGGTGCGGCACGGTGCTCAGCATCTCGTGGATGCCCTCCGGTGGAAACCCCAACAGTTCATGGCGGTCCTAGAGGTGTTCATCCAGGCTTTTTGCCCGCCAGGAGCGGCTGAAAGTGAAGTTGTTACCTACTGAGCCTGTGGGGTTGCCACCCTGGTCCCGCAGGTCGACAAATCGTTCGATCAAAGCACAGTTCAAATTGATCCTGCCACCGGAAGCGCCAAAGCGCGGCTGACCATTACCGTCAGCAACCCCAACAAGGCGCCGGTCATGATCTACCGGGATATTGTCGACAGTCTGCCTGCTGCTCCTGGCGGCGGGCAGATGGTCGTCAGCACCAGCCCTAACTATCAGGCCGTTTGTGTCAACAGCAGTGGCGGAATCATCAGCAACAACTCGGGCTACAACAGCCTGAGTTATGAGAGCAGTGACGGCAGCGGTGCGACGGTGCCCCCAGCGCCCACGGCGGGCGCGACGCAGTGGTCGGTTCCAGGCAACACGATTATTCCGGCAGGTACTTGCCGCTTCAGCTTCGACGTGACGTTGCCGCGAGCCGGTACTTACAAGAACGTCATTCCGGCCAATATCCGGACCAGTGGCGGTAACGACGCAGACGGTGCCCAGGCATCTATCACCGCCTTTGCTGGGCCGACTGTCACCAAGGCTTACAGCCCCAAGTCCATTCTGGGGGACGGCAAAGCCACCAGTACCCTCACCATCACCTTGAACAACTCCAGCCCTGCTGCCGTCTCCTTGACGGCCCCGCTCACCGATAACATTGGCAACGGCCTGGAAATTACCGGGGTGACTACAAGTTGCCCTGGAACCGCTACCTTTAGCGGCACGACCATCACCTATCCCAGCGGCGCGACCCTGAACCCCGGCACTTGCACGATTACGGCCACGGTGCGCTCGGCGACGGCGGGCAGTTATCCCAACACCATCTCTGCCGGAGCGCTGCAAACCACTGTCGGCAACAATGCCGCGGCGGCCAGCGACACCTTGACCGTCACGAGTTTCACCCGCCTGACCATCACCAAGACCCATGCCAGTCAGAACTTTACTGCTGGGCAGACTGGCACTTACACCGTCACCGTGAGCAATGCCAGCGGTGCGGCGGCCACCAGCGGAGCCCTGAGCCTCAGCGACCTGCTGCCCAGTGGCATGAGCTTTAACTCTGTCACCACGACTGCGGGCGGAAGCTTCGGCACTCGTCCGGCGTCGGGTGCCACGGGCCGGGTGGACTGGACCTTCACACCCAGTACGCCGCTCGCAGCGGGGCAGAGCCTTACGTTTACCGTCACCGTGAATGTGGCCAATACAGTCGCCAACGGCGCCACGCTGACCAATTACGCCTCGGTCGGTGGGGGCGGCGACCCCGACGTCCTGCCCACGCCCGGCGCCACCTGCACCGGCGAGCAGTGTGCCAGCGACCCCACCACGGTGAACAGGATCACCCAGTTGACGCTCCGTAAGGAATTTCCTCAGGGGGCAGCCGGACCGAAAGGTTTTGGTAATTATGATTACGCAACCATTACTATCTCACAGGGGAGTTCAACACTAACTACAGCCACGACAAGCAGTATTGCTAATCCTGGACCAGTAGCCACTGATACTATAAATATTACACCTGGCGCGAATTATACTTTGAGAGAAGTTCTTAAGAACGATGCTGTCTTCTCTGGCCCGGATTCCTACGATTCCCGCTACACCTGCACCAATGCCACGACGGGCTCCACTACTGTAATGCCGACGAACTCTAGTGGTATGTCTTTCACCTTAACACCGCAGGCCGGCGACATCATCACCTGCTCAGTAGGTGACAACTTCACTTTCAGCCGCTCCTGGCGGGCAAAAAGCCTGGATGAACACCTCCAGGATCGCCATGAACTGTTGGGGTTTCCACCGGAGGGCATCCACGAGATGCTGAGCACCGTGCCGCACCAGACTGACCGCTCTCCGACCATGCTTCAGAACGGGGATGGGCCAGGTCTGGCTCAGCCAGACCCCCAGGCGCAAACAGAACATCCAAGCCAATGTCACCAGTCCGAAGAGTCGCTGTAGACGGCTCCTTTCCGTCATTCCGGTTCGCTCTAAGTCAAAGCCTCGCTTTTTGAAACTGCTGAAGGTGCACTCAATCGACCAGCGCTGTTTGTAGAGCCTCCAGGTCTTCCGAGCACTGAAATCTGTGGCGATGATGACGAGGTCACCTGTGGGTGACCTCGTTGCGACCACCCGCATCAACTCCCCGAACACGAACACCTTTTCGCCAATCTCGTGAAAATGACCGTGCTGGACGTGCTCAAACCACTCTTTCCCCTTCATGTCGTCTAGCATGTCGGTCTGTCGGATACGAATTGCCCTCTTGATGCCCTGACGACGAAGAAAGCGGAACCATTCCGCGCCGATGAACTCCCGATCGGCCACCAGACCCAGCCAGCGTTTCGCTGGCCAGGCCCGAAGGAGCTTCAACACCAGCCACATTCGAGCGTAGGTGTGACTGTTCCCAGACTGGTCGAGAGGCACCCAGATGAGCGGCAGGGTGAAGCCGTGAACCACGGCTCCAAGCACCAGAAAGTTGATGGGCGTTTCCCCGTGCTCCCAATTGGTGCGGTCCAGACTTAGCAAAACCTTCCCCGGTGGAAGATGGACGACAAGCAGAGCGATGAAAAAGCCCCTGTCCAGCTGCTCATCCCGGAAGGTGCGGTCTGCTCGTCTCTTCTTGCCCTGCGGGGTACTCATCCCCGGCATATGGGCACTCAGGTCGTGATGATTGACGCTCCTCGCGGCAATCATCGCCAGGAGGACGTCAATGAGGCGCTGGAGTGTATCGATGCGGAGGTGACTGGCATGCGTTTTGAAGTGCCCGGTGAGTGCGGTAGCCTGCTGGGCAGCTCCCCTCTGTTGATTTCACACTCTCAGGAAACCGCGAACAGTCGGCCCCATCAAGCTTGATGGGGCCGACTGTTGGTTTTTGCCGTCTGGGACAACGTCGAACCGAAGTTGTCACCTACTGAGCTCTTCGACCAGTGGGCGCTTGGCAAACGTCAACCTGGCGACTTACAGCGCCTCCACGGTGACCAGCAGTGCGGCGAATACATCTGACTTGGCCAGCTGCTACTACCCTAACCTCGCGCCCAATATCACGGCGACCAAAAGCGTTCGCAAAGTGTCGGGCAGCGCGGGAAGTGCAATCTTGCCGGGCGATACCCTCGAATACACCATCGTGACCCGCAACTCGGGCACCCTGAGTTCTTCGACGACCACGCTGCAAGACACCGTTCCGGCAGGAACGACTTATGTGGTGGGCTCCACTCAGTTGAACTTTAGTTCCGTGACTGACCGCACGGGGGTCACGAGCAACGACCAGATGCCTTACAGCGTGGCGACGCCCATCTCCAGTCCGACGGCGGCTAGCGGCATCGTGCGGGTGGACAACACGCCCAACACCATTACCAGCAGCGCCACCGACCCCGATAACCGGGAAGCGGTGGTGACCTTCCGCGTGACGGTGAACAGTGGCGTGACTGAAATTCGCAACCGGGCGACCGCGGTTCACGTGGATGGCAGTGTTTCCACCAACGAAACGGCGACGAGCGCGGGCGCACCAGCCCTGAGCGTTGTCAAAAGCGTGGACAGCTCTTACGTGAAGGTCACGTTGCCCGATCCGGCCAACAGCACCGCTCTGGCCTTGACGCCTCAGCAGGTGGTCTACACCATCACCGTGACCAACACCGGCACGGCGACGGCCAACAATGTGAAAGTCACGGACACGCTTCCTACCGGTATGAATCTCGTGTCCGCAACTCTGGCGCGTTCGACCAGTACCGACGCGAAGGGGGTCACGACCTATGGCACGGCCAGTGCTCTGAGCAGCTCGACTGCTGCGCCCAACCTGACCTTCGATGTGGGTTCCTTGTCCGCCACCGAGCCGGGGCACTCGGCACAGCTTCGGGTAACGGTCACGCCGAGTGTCACGCCCAACAGCAACCAGGCGGCTTATCTGAACACGGCCCGGTCAAGCGCGACCTCGGTGGCGGAGGTGACGTCGGCACAGGTCAGGACGGACGTGATCTACACCCGTCTGTTCAAGCAGGTGCACAACGTGGGCAGCAACCCGCCGGCGGAGGTTCCGCAGCAATCCCCCGCCTGGAGCGACAAGAGCCAGGGCCTGCCCGGTGAAGCGCTGGAATACTGCATTGACTTCTATAACTACGGCAGTGTGGCCCTGAACAACTACGTCGTCAAAGACGTGGTGCCGGCCAACACCACCTATGTGGTGGGAAGCGCCACCGTGAAGACGGGAACGATGGGCACGACCCCACTGCAAACCTTTGCCGGTGCTTCTGTGGGCGAAGCGAAACGGAGTGGTGACGGCGACCATCGGCGCTCTCGCTCCCCAGGCCCGGGGCAGCTTGTGCTTCCGCGCCCGGATTCGGTAGTTGCCTGACCCACCACTCACTTTGCCCCCACTGTGACTGGTGGGGGCTTTTCTCCGTCGTACCCTGTCCCCCATGTTCGACTCGCACACCCACCTCGATTATCTCGACGACCCCGCCTCGGCGCGGGGTGAACTGGGCCTGACCGGCATGGTCTGCATCGGCGCCAGCGCGGAACATGCCCGCAACGCGGTGGCCCTGGCCGAGCAGTTCGGTGACGTGTGGGCCACCGTCGGCCTGCATCCTGGCGACGTGGAAGAGGACTCGCCGGACACCCGCGCCGCCATTGAGGCCCTGCTGGACCATCCCCGCGTGGTCGGCATCGGCGAGAGCGGCCTGGACGACTACTGGAACGACACACAGCGCCCCGCACAGCTCGCCGCCTTCGAGTGGCAGTTGGAGCTCGCGCGGCGCAGTGGCAAACCCCTGGTTATTCATACCCGCGACAAGCCGGGGCAGGACTCGGCGCACCGGGGCGTCATCGAAACACTGAGGGACTGGCCCGATGTGCAGGTCATCCTCCACTGCTTCACCGGGCACGCGGGGCTGCTGGCGTGTGGCCTGGAACGCGGCGCTTACTTCGGTTTCGCGGGCAACGTGACCTACAAAAATGCCGTAGAGATTCAGGCGGCGGCCCAGCAGGTGCCGCTGGACCGGCTGCTGGTCGAGACCGACGCCCCCTTCCTGGCGCCGGTGCCCAAGCGGGGCAAACCCAACCGGCCCGGCTACGTGCGCTATACGTTGGATTTCGTGGCGGGGCTGCGCGGTCTGAACCCGGCAGAGCTGGAGCGCGTCACCGACGAAAACGCCCGGCGGGTGTACGGCATCTGAAAGGCATTTGCGCGGAGTTGCTATACTGCTCCGCGCGAGCGCACTCGTAGCTCAGTTGGATAGAGCGGCCCCCTCCTAAGGGGCAGGCCACTGGTTCGACTCCAGTCGAGTGCACCATAAAAAGCCCCGCCTAGCGCGGGGTTCTTCTTTTGCTTTGAACACTGCAAGAGCGTCAATTTTCAAACAAGAATTTAATCCTTTGCTTTGTCTCAATAGTCCGTGCAGTTTTGGAATTCAGCTAACCAAGCTGCGATAAACACGGCGTTTTTTGTCCCTCCCTCCTTGCGGGGGAGGTTGGGATGGGGGAGCGCAAATGGCGTCCTAGACAGCAAGATCTTGATCGCCCTCTGTAACGACCACAAAACTGCACGAACCATTGTTGTCTGTAGGAAGGATAAAATCTTCCCAGGCATAACGTTGACCATGATCTTCGAAATTATCTGTGACATATCTATGTAGAATTTCAACCAGCAAGGTAGAAAATGAGACGAAACCTACTGGGGTTAGGCGCATGTAGCGAATCTTTTGAAAATTACCCACCGATGTTTCCAAAATCTCATCAATAGAAAACGTCGTATGGTTATGTTTTGCAATCTCAGTCTGCGCACTATCTGGCAAGCGAGAAAAGAGGTCTTTTGGGTTGTGGGTGTGCTTGGGTTGAATCCCATGCATCAACAAAATGCCCTTTAAATAAAGTTCGGATGAAAAAGAAGCGAGCACCATAGAGGTGTATGGAAGTTCCCTCACCCAGGGCCGTGAATATAAAAATAGAGGGATGGGAGCCACTGCCCTTACGTTATTTCTGTCGAAAAGGACATGCTCTCGGTGTCGCATAACCTCGGCAGCGTATTGATAGGCCACTGCTTGATCAAATACTTGCAGTGCCTTTTCTTGATCAGACGGTTCTGCTTGATTAATATTTCATCACTCCTCTCTGAGCACAGACATTTGGGTGGAATTCAGGCGTTATATCTGAGTAAGGGCATCTAAAATACAACGTAGCTCTGGAAATTATGAAAAACCCGCCACCCTCGCAGGCAGCGGGCCTCCCTCAACATCTCACCCCAACTGAGCCAACACTCCTTCCAACCGCTCCTTCTGCGCCCCGAAGTCGGCCACCCGGCGCTTCTCCTCCTCGATCACCTCGGCGGGGGCGCGGGCCACGAAGCCCTCGTTGTTCAGCTTGCCCTGCGCCTGCTTGATCTGCTTGTCGAGTTCGGCGAGGCGTTTTTGCTGCTTTTTCACCCAGTCGGCGATGTCCACCGTGCCTTCCAGCGGCGCGAGGATGGTCACGCCGGGGGCCACCTGCGAGAGCGTGCGGCCTTCCAGAGCGGGCACGAGGTTCACCCTGGCGATGCCCTCCACCACGCGGGCGTTCTGTCGCACCACGTCAGCGAGGTCGCCGTCCACCGCCACGTTCAGGCGGTCCTGCGGCGAGAGGCCCAGTTCGCTCTTGAGGCTGCGAGCACTGTCCACCGCCGAGCGCAGCGCGTCGAAAGCTTTGGTGGCTTCCGCGTCGTGCAGAGCGGCGTCGGGCTGCGGCCAGCTGTGCACGGCAATCTGGCGGCGGTGCCCCAGCGCGGCGTACAGCTCGGAGGTGATGAACGGCATGAAGGGGTGCAGCAGCTTGAGCACGTGCTCCAGCACCACCTTCAGCGTCGCCATGGTGCCGAGGTTGCCGCTGGCGAGTTCGGGCTTGGCGGCCTCGATGTACCAGTCGCAGAACTCGTCCCAGGTGAACGAGTACAGCGTGCGGATGGCGGCGCCGATGTCGAAGGCATCGAGCTGCGCGGAGGCTTCGGCGGTCACGTCATTCAGGCGGCTGATAATCCAGCGGTCCGCGAGGGTGAGGTCGTCGCGCTCCTTGAGCTGTGCCAACACGTCCTTGCTCCGCAGCAGCACGCCATCGGGCAGCGTCACGGCGGCGCGGACGTAGGCGGAGAGGTCGTCGCTCCCCTCGATTCGGGCTTCGCCCAGACGCATCAGCGCAAAGCGGGTGGCGTTCCAGAGCTTGTTGGCGAAGTTGCGGCCCTGCTCGAAGCGCCGGGCGTCGTGCTTGATGTCCTGCCCGCCGGTCGAGAGGAACGTGAAGGCGAAGCGGCAGGCGTCCACCCCGTACTGCCCAAACAGTTCCAGCGGGTCGATGCCGTTGCCCTTGCTCTTGGACATCTTCTGGCCCTTGGCGTCCAGATACAGGCCGTGCAGCATCACGGTGGAAAAGGGTGCTTGTCCGGTCAGGCCGTAGCCCGCCATCTGCATGCGCGCCACCCAGAAAAAGAGGATGTCGTAGCCGGTCACCAGCACCTGCGTCGGGTAGAACTTGCGGAAGTCCTCACTGTCGGTGTCAGGCCAGCCGAGGGTGGAAAAGGGCCACAGGTTGCTCGAAAACCAGGTGTCGAACACGTCGGGATCGCGGCGCAGATTGAGGTGCGCGTAGCGGGGGTCCTGGTCGCAGTCGAGTTCGGGGTTTTCCGGGTCGGGCACGTAGATGTTGCCCTCTTTGTCGTACCACGCCGGAATCTGGTGGCCCCACCACAACTGCCGGGAAATGTTCCAATCGCGGATGTTTTCCAGCCAGTCACGGTTGACCTTCGTGTAGCGCTCGGGCACCAGCTTGATCTCGCCCTTATCCAGTCCTTCCAAGACCTGGTCGGCAAAGGGTTTCATCTTCACGAACCACTGCTCGGAAATGATGGGCTCCACCGGCACTTTGGTGCGCTCGGAGAGGCCGATGGCGGTGTCGTGGTCCTTTTGCTCCAGCAGATCGCCGGATTCTTCCAGCGCCTTCACCACCGCTTTGCGCGCGGCGAAGCGTTCCAGACCCTGAAACTCGGCGGGCACCAGCTCGTCACGGGTGAGGTTGCCGTCGAGATCAATCACGCTGGGGCGCTCCAGGCCGTGCCGCTCGCCCACTTCAAAGTCGGTGGGGTCGTGCGCGGGCGTGATTTTCAGTGCCCCGACGCCGAATTCCATCTCCACCGCTTCGTCGGCGATGATGGGCACCCAGCGGTCGGTCAGCGGAATGCGCGCCTTCTGGCCCACCAGATGCCGGAAGCGTTCGTCCTCGGGATGCACAGCAATCGCCTGGTCGGCGAAGATGGTTTCGGGGCGCACGGTGGCGATGCGGATTTCGCCAGTTTCGCCGTTGCTCCCGCGCTCGGCGGAGTTTTCCAGCTTGTACGACAGGGTGTACATCTTGCCCTTGCGCACTTCGCGGTCAATTTCCAGTTCGGAGAGCGTGGTCTGTGAGGCCGGGTCCCAGTTCACGATGCGCTCGCCCCGGTAGGCGAGGCCGTCGTGGTAGAGCTTCACGAACTGGGTGCGGACGGCGCGCGAGAGGCCCTCGTCCATCGTGAAGCGCTCGCGGGTCCAGTCGGCGCTCACGCCCAGGCGGGTGAGCTGATCGAGAATCATGCCGCCGGATTTGCCCTTCCACTCCCAGACTTTTTCAAGGAACGCCTCGCGCCCGAGGTCGTGGCGGCTGGTCCCGGCGTCCTTGAGCTGCCGCTCCACCACCACCTGCGTGGAGATGCCCGCGTGGTCCATGCCCGGCAGGTACAGCGCCTCGAAGCCCGCCATGCGCTTGTAGCGAATCAGGGTGTCGATGAGCGTGTTGTCGAGCGCGTGTCCGAGGTGCAGGTTGCCGGTCACGTTGGGCGGCGGAATCACGATGGTAAAGGGGTCTTTGCCGCTGGTGGCGTCAGCGCGGAACGGTTCACTGCGCCAGCGGGCGGCCCATTTCGGCTCGATGCCGGTGGGGTCGAACTGCGTGGGGAGGGTGGTGGTGTGGGGGTCGGTCATTGCGTGGCTCCTTCGTCGCCGTCTCAGGGTCTAAAAGTCAAAGGGTCTAAGGTAAGTGGAAAGTTGAGTTGGTCTGGACGCCCCCTCACCCCAGCTCGGGCAAAAACGCGTCCATCTCCCAGTCCACCCGTGCCGAATGCAGCGGCTCCCAGCGGAAGGAAAACAGATGCCCGTCGGCGCAGTGCTGCCAGGTGTCGGGCAGGTCGTCGGGGGCGGTGAGGTGAACGAAATGACGCAACTCGCGTTTGGCGTGCTCGGTGTTGAGCCAGACGGCACTGCCGAGGAAGCCGACGACTTGAAAGCCGTCCTGCCCGGTTTCCTCGCCTGCTTCGCGCAAGGCCGCCTGTTCGGGCGTTTCGCCGGCTTCCAGCCCACCCGCGACGACCTGCACCCCAGCGCCGCCGTCCGGCACATGGTCAAAGACGAGCAATTCAGTGCCGCGCCGCACGATGTGGCAGACAGCTTTTTGGCGCAGACCGTGGGCCTGAGCGTAGGCCCGCGCCCTTGCCAGTTCAGTGAACCTGAGGTTGTGTTGCGCCCGTTCCATCACCCAGCCTCCCAGAACCATCAACGAAAAACGCCTCGCCCGCCGGCTTTTGCCGTTTGCGGACGAGACGCGAACCCATTTAGTCCCGTGGTACCACCGCGCTTCCCAAGCATTAAGCCCGGGCACTCGCTTGCGCTGTATCGGGCGCACCCGGACGGGTCTACTGGGCCACTGGCGCAGCCTTTCTTCCGTTCCTGCTCGCGGGCGACTTTCTCCGGGGCGCGTCTATTCAGGCTTTCAGCCGGGGCCTGAACTCTCTCTGAGACCGCTTCGCCGGGTACTCCTCCCGGTCACTGCTGCCCTCAGTGTAGGTCGCCGGCTGACCGCTTTTCAATCCTGCGTTTTTTGCCTCAGCCCCTTAGCCGAAGTCGAGCAGGCCGCCGCTCACAAAGGGCGCGTACAGCCCGGCGGCGGTGCGGGGCAGCAGGCCACTTTGCTCCACCAGCGTCCGCAGCGAAGTGCCCGGACTCACGCGGCTGAGCAGCCGGTACTGGTCGCGAGTCACCGGCTGCTGGTCGGTCCAGCGGGCCGTGAAGTGCAGGGGACGGTCCCAGTCGGGGAGCACCTGAAGCAGCGGGGCCCAGGCGTCGGTTTCGCCCAGCAGCCAGTGCAGCGCGGCGTCCTGCTTGAGGCTCAGGGTGCGCTCGGGCGGGGTGGCCCCCGGCTCGAAGGTAAAGGTGCCGCCGTTAACGCTGGCGAGCAATTGCAGCGCCGCTTCGCCGCTCAGGCCGCCGCTGCGGGCGTGCAGCACTTCGCCGTGCTCGAACCACAGCTCGCCGCCCCGGGGGTGATCCACGGTGAACACCCCGCCCCGGCCACTGACCAGCAACATTTGCAGCACCGGCAGCAGAGGAAAGACGCTCAGGTCACCGCTAATCATCGCCCGCCAGTCTAGCGGCTGCCCTCCCCGCTGCGTACCGCCCGCCGGGGGCAGAGCGGAGTGCAACCTCAGCCCAGCGCCGCCAGGAGTCGTGCCACGTCCTCCTCGCTGGTGTAGTGCGCGAGGCTGGCGCGCGCCACGCCGTCCGGATACAGGCCCAGGTCGCGCAGCGGCTGCACCGCGTAGAAGTGCCCGGCGGCCACGTCCACCCCCTGGGCGCTCAGGCGCAGGGCGGTGTCGAGCGGCGCCTCGCCCTGCACCTGGAAAGCCACCGTGCCCACCCGGCCTTCCAGCGTCTGCGGGCCGTACACCGTCACATAGGGCCGAGCGAGCAGACCGGTGAGCAGAGCCTCAGTGACGGGCCGTTCCAGCGCGGCAATCTGCTCAAACGCGGCGACGAGCGCGGCGCGGGTCAAGGTGTCGCCGCCCCCCAGTTCGCGCAGGTAATCGAGCGTCCCCAGCCACCCGGCGAGCAGTTCGTACTGCGGCGTGCCGTGTTCGATGCCAGTGATGTCGCCGTCTTCCACGAAGCTCAGCCGAGGCCAGGGCAACTGCGGGCGCAGCTCGGGGCGGATCCACAGCCCGCCGAGGTGCGGCCCGAACACCTTGTAGGGGCTAAAGGTCACGAAGTCTGCGCCCCACGCCTGCACATCGGGCAGCAGGTGCGGCGCGGCGTGCACGGCGTCCACCACCGTCCAGCCACCAGCCGCCCGCACCTGCGCGGTGATGGCGGCGATGTCGGGGGCCACGCCCAGCACGTTGCTCGCGGCCGTCACCGCTACTAGCCGGGTGCGCGGGGAAAGCAGCGCGGCGAGGTCATCCGGGTGCAGCCGCATCTCGGGGGCACGGGCGTGCCAGACCTTCACCGTCACGCCGACCCGCTCGAGCTCGCGCCAGGGGCTGGCGTTCGCCTCGTGTTCCAGGCCCGAGACGATCACCTCGTCGCCGGGGCCCCACAGCCGTGCAAAGGCCGCCGCCAGCCGGAACGCCAGCGCGGTCGCACTCGGCCCCAGCGCCACGTCCGGCGCCTCGGCGTTCAGAAACAGCGCCGTGCCTTCCCGCGCCCGCGCCTTGAGCTGCCCAATCTGTTGCCCCGGCGCGTGCCCAGGCATCGCGTTGGTCGCGCCGAAGCGGGTCAGGTGCTCGGTGACGGCCTGAATGCTGCGGGTGGGCAGCAGGCCCCCGGCGGCGTTGTCGAGGTAGGCCCGGCCTCCGGCAAGACTGGGAAACTGGGTGCGGAGCGCCTCGCGTGTGATCGGCCCGGCTGTCTGCATGGCCGCAGTGTAGGGGAGCGGCGGCCAACCCCCCGCCGCCGGTCGAGGGGCCGTCTGGACCGCCAGCTTCAGATGCCGACGCCCTCGTTGAGCCGCAACTGGAAGTGGGGCGTGTAGCTCACCGCCGTCGGCGTGGCGGTGTCGCCGATGAGCTGCCGCAGCCGCGTCGCCATCGGGTGCAGCGAGGTGGGGGAGACGGTCAGGACGAAGGTGCCGGGCTCCGCGCTGCGGCCCTCGTCGCTGCGGGTGACCGACGTGGCGCGGAAGAGTTGGTCCTCGAACTTGGAGTACAGCACGAGGTCCTGCCAGTCGTCGAGCCGCTTTTCGGCGCCCGCTTCACCCTCCAGTTTCAGGATGAATTCGTCCTCGCGCTCGGGGTCGTGGACGGTGCCCGCAAAGCTCTTGCCTTGCAGCGCGAAGTCAATGTTGGTCACGAACTTGGGGTAGCCCCACAGGTCAATCCCCGCCTTGCACGCCGGGGCAGTTGTCACCGGCAGGTCCACGATGTAGTCGCCGAGTTGGCGGCGGTCGGCGGGCAGGTCAAGCGCGGCCTGCGGGTCGGCGGGCAGCGGGTAGCCCTGCGGATTGACGAGCAGCGCGATGCCCGCCTCGTTGTAGGGCGTGCCGTTCGTCAAGCGGCGGTACTCGTAGACGACGACGTTCATCAGGGCCTTGCTGTTGGGCAGCCGCACGAGGTCGAGGTCCGGCGCCTCGATAAGCGCGTTGGCAGCGTCCCAGTCCACTTCAAAGGTCGCCATCACGCAGCCCGCGTCGGTGTAGCGGGTGGGCAGCGCCATCACGCCCAGGCTGAACGCGCGGTGGTGGGTGGGCACCTGAAAAAAGGGCGTCTTGAGTTCGGTCGGGTTGGCCGAGCCGAGCAGTTGGGTGTCTTGCTTCGCCATAAAAGCCTCCTTGACTGTGTTGACCCTAGCCCCGCCGCCCCCGGACTTTCGTCAGCGCAGCGGCGTTGTGAAGAAAAAACGAACGCCGGAGGTGTTACTGCACCCGTTCAGCCCCCCGGCCCCTGAAGGCACCTTCCTTGCGGCGCGGGTGCCGTACCCTGAACGCGGTTCTTCAGGAACCGACCTCTTTCGGGGCGGGGCGAAATTCCCCACCGGCGGTAAGTTCTCCCGAACAAGCCCGCGAAGCCCGCGCAAACCGCACCACGCGCCGGGCCCGATGCCGCGCAACTCGGCAGCCGACGGTCACAGTCCGGACGAAAGAAGGAGGAGACGCTCAGCTTGCCCCCCAGCAGGCGGCGTCCGCGTATGAATACGGAACATCCGCCTGACGCGGAATACATGCAGTTGGCCCTGAACGAGGCCGCCAAGGGCCTGGGCCGAACCAGCCCGAATCCGCCGGTGGGCTGCGTCATCGTTCGTGACGGTGAAATCGCCAGTGAAATAGTGGGGCGCGGCTTTCACCCTAAGGCCGGAGAGCCCCACGCCGAGGTCTTCGCGCTGCGTGAGGCGGGCGAGCGGGCACGCGGGGCCACCGCCTACGTCACGCTCGAACCGTGCAGCCATGACGGGCGCACCCCACCCTGCGCCGACGCGCTGATTGCCGCTGGCGTGGCCCGTGTGGTCGTGGCGGCGGGCGACCCCAACCCGCAGGTGAACGGGCGCGGGCTGGAAAAACTGCGCGCGGCGGGCATCGAGGTCGCAACCGGCGTGCTGGAAGCCGCAGCCGTGCGACAGCAAGCCGGCTTTCGCTCGCTGGTCACGCGGGGCCGCCCCCACGTCATCTACAAATACGCCATGACGCTCGACGGCAAGGTCGCCGCCCTGAACGAGGGCAACGGCCCGGTCAGCGGCCCCGAAGCCCGCGCCCGCGTAATGGCGTGGCGCAACGAGGTGGACGCCGTGGCGGTGGGCGCCCGCACCGCGCTGCTCGACAACCCGCAGCTCAACGTGCGCGGCCTGGACGGCGGACGCGACCCCCGCGCCGTGCTGTTTGACCCCGAGGGCCACCTGCCCGCCAGCGCCCGCGCCGTCCGTGAGGGCACCGTGCTGGTGCTGCGCGAGGGCCGGAGCACGCCGCTTGAACGCGACCCCCGCGTGACGGTGCTGCACGCCCATTCGCTGCAAGGCGCTCTGGAGCAGCTCGCCGGGCTGGGCGTCGCCACCCTGCTGCTTGAAGGCGGCCCCACCCTCGCCAGCGCCTTTTTTGAAGCGGGATTGATAGACGAACTGCGCGTCTTTGTCGCCCCCAAACTGCTTGGCGCGGGCCTCTCGCCCTTGCTCGCGCCGGTGCGGAGTATGCACGCGGCGACGGAGTTGGCGGTGGAGCGGGTCGAAGTGGTCGGAAACGACGTTCTAGTGATTGGAGGTCTAAGCGTCTGAAGGTCCGAAGGTCTAAGGGAAGTCGCCCTTAGACGTTAAGACCTTTTGACCCTTAGACGCTCCCCAAGGGAGCCACATGTTTACCGGAATCATCGAACAGATAGGCCGCGTCACGCACGCCGCCGAACAAAACGGCAACCTCGCCGTCACCATCGCCCCCACGCAGATGTGGGCCGACCTCGTCCTGGGCGAGTCCATCGCCTGCGGCGGCACCTGCCTGACCGTGACCGGCTGGGACGAGCAGAGTTTTTGCGTAGACCTCAGCCGGGAAACCCTCGCCAAGACCGCGCCGCACTGGGAGGCAGGCCAGGAAGTCAATCTGGAGCGCGCCATGACCGCGCAGGCCCGGTTCGGCGGCCACATCGTGAGCGGGCACGTGGACGGCGTGGGCGAAGTGCTGGAAGTCCGTGAGGAACCCGGCGCCTACACCATGCGGGTACGGGCGCCGCGCTCCCTCGCTAAATATTTGACGCCCAAAGGCAGCGTCACCGTGGACGGCGTGAGCCTGACGCTGGTGGACGTGGGCGGACCCGCCGGCAGCCGCCCCGAGTGGCCGCTCGACGAATTCACCCTCTGGCTGGTGCCGCACACGCTGGAAGTCACCACGCTGAAGCACTGGCGCGCCGGCACGCGGGTCAATCTGGAAGCCGACCAGGTGGCGAAATATGTGGAGCGGCTGCTCGCCGTAGGCGCCGCAAGTCCGGCAGAGGTCCAGCAATGAGCGACTCCATCACCCTCTCGACCATTCCCGACCTCCTCGCCGAACTCCGTGCCGGACGCCCGGTCATCCTCGTGGACGACGAGAACCGCGAGAACGAGGGCGACCTGCTGATGCCCGCCGCGACTGCCACGCCGCAGTGGGTCAATTTCATGGCGCGCGAGGGCCGGGGCCTGATTTGCGTGACGCTCACGCCCGAGCGCGCCCGGCGGCTCGACCTCACGCCGATGGTGGGGGCCGGAGCTTATGGACAGGGCACGGACCCCAATGGCACCGCCTTCACCGTCAGTGTGGATCACAGCAGCAACTCCACCGGCATCAGCGCCTACGACCGCGCCGCGACGATCGCCGCGCTGCTGGAGGACACTTCGCAGCCGACCGACTTTCGCCGGCCTGGGCACATCTTTCCGCTGGTGGCCCGCCCCGGCGGGGTGCTGCGCCGCGCCGGGCACACCGAGGCCGGGTGCGACCTCGCCCGCCTCGCTGGCTTTGCGCCCGTCGGGGTCATCTGCGAAATCATGGGCGACGACGGCGAGATGAGCCGCCTGCCCGACCTGCTGGCCTTCGGCGAGAAGCACGGGCTGAAGGTCGGCAGCATCGAGGCGCTGATCGCCTACCGCATGGAGCACGACCCCTTCATGGAGCCGGTCGCGGAGGCCGAGCTGCCGACCCGTTTCGGCGACTTTCGCCTCATCGGTTTTCAGGACACCCTCAGCGGCGCCGAGCATGTGGCGCTGGTGATGGGCGAGGTCACGCCCGAGCCGCTGCTGGTGCGTGTTCACTCCGAGTGCTTGACCGGCGACGCCTTCCACTCGCTGCGCTGCGACTGCGGCCCGCAGCTCGACGCGGCGTTGCAGGCGATTGCCGAGGAAGGCCGGGGCGCCGTCATCTACTTGCGGCAGGAGGGGCGCGGCATCGGCCTGCTCAACAAAATTCGCGCCTACGCCCTGCAAGACGGCGGGGCCGACACGGTGGACGCCAACTTGCAACTCGGCTTGCCCGCCGACGCCCGCGACTTCGGCATCGGGGCGCAGATCCTGCACCTGCTCGGCGCCCGGAAACTCCGCATCATGACGAACAATCCGCGCAAACTGCACAGTCTCTCGGGCTTCGGCCTCGAAGTCGTGGAGCGCGTGCCGCTGCATGTGGGCGAAGACCCGCACAACGCCGGCTACCTGCGAACGAAACGGGAGAAGCTGGGGCATCTGCGTTGACCGGTGATGGTTGATGGTTGATGGGAAAAGTCCCTCTCCATCAACCATCAGCGCAGCGGACCCCTCGACCATCAACCCTCCAAAGGAGCACTCCATGCAAAGAATCGAAGCCACCCTCCTCGCCCACGACCTCAAGTTCGCCCTCGTCAGCACCCGCTGGAACCACCTCATCGTGGACCGGCTGGTGGAGGGCGCCGAACTCGCCTTCGTGCAGCACGGCGGCAAGACCGAAAACCTCGACCATTTCCTCGTTCCCGGCTCCTACGAGGTGCCGCTCGTCGCCCGCCGCCTCGCCGAAACGGGCCGGTACGACGCGGTGGTGTGCCTCGGCGCCGTCATCAAGGGCGACACCGACCACTACGACTTCGTGGCGGGCGGCGCGGCCAACGGGATTTTGAACACCTCGCTGCACACCGGCGTGCCCGTCGCCTTCGGCGTGCTGACCACCGACACCGTGGAGCAGGCGCTCAACCGCGCGGGCATCAAAGCCGGCAACAAGGGCGGCGAGGCAGTGCTGGCGATGATCGAAACGGCGAACCTGCTCAAGCAAATCGAGCGCTGAGTTTTAGAGCATTTGACAGAAAAAGCCCCCTCACCCCTTGCTTCGCAAGGCCCTCTCCCACGAGGGTAGAGGGTCAAAAACGCAAGGCATTCTTATGTCAAATGCTTTACGTTTCGGCTTCTTCCAATCCATCGAGCAGGCCCGGTGCGCCGAAGGAGGTGCCCGGCACCGGACTTTCGCGCAGGAACGGCCAGCGCGTCGTGCCGGTGCGGTTCAGGCTCAGTTCGCCGCGCAGTGGGCGGTAAAACGCCAGCGTCTCCTCGAAGCCGGGGTCGGCCCCGGGGGTCGCGGCAAGTACCTCCTGCGCGATGGCCTCGGCGGGGCGGAGGTCGGGTTCGGTCTGTTCCACCTGCGGTTTTTCGGGGTCGTCCATGTTGAGGCGCATCTGGCCCCCGGCCCAGGGAAAGACATACATCTGGCTCAGCAGCCCCGCCACGTCGGGGGTCACGTTGCCGGCGTCCACCCAGTTCACGGTGTAGGCGAACACCACCTGACCGGGGCGCACGGTGCCGAGTTCTTCCACGTCGCGCTCGCTTTGCAGCAGGAACTTGCTGTCGGCGGCGACAATCAGCGCGGCGCCTTGCGGGCGTTCCCCGGTCACCAACGGCACGCCCAGCAGGCTCGCCAGTGCCCGGCCCAGCACCTCCGAATCGCGCTCGGGGACCGCCCAGACGACGGGCGGCACCTGCCCCACGTCCTGCAAGAACTGGCGCAGCTTGTGCAGAATCAGCGCCACTTCGTCGGTGCCGCCGCTCTGGTACACGTAGCGCCCGCCGGCCACCTCCAGCGCGCCAGCGCCCACGCGCTCGTCCATGTAGTCCAGAATCGCCGCGCCGTACTGCACAAAATGCCACTCGCGGATGGTCCACTCGGCCAGCGGGCGGGCCAGGCCGGGCCGGGTCGCGGCCTCGAAGCGGGCGAGCATGTCGCTCAGCCGCTGGGTACTGGTGGCGTAGTGTTCCCGTTCGGCGACAGGCACCTGCGCGGCCTCTCGCGGCAGTTGGCGGGCCCTGTCCGGCTGGCCCAGCATCAGCTCGGTGCGGGCGAGTTCCACTTGTCCCCAGTAGGGAAGAGGGTCGGCGCGGCGCAGCACCTCGGCGGCGGCCTCAATCTGGAAATTCCCCCGCTTGGTTTCCGCCAGGGCCAGCGCGGCGATCGGGTGCCCGCTGAGTTCGAAGGCCCGCTGGAGAAAGGGCTCCGCCAGCGGTTGATCGGCCTCCGCGAAGTGCATCCCGAGGTCGAACAGCGCCTGCAAAGGCTCGCTCTGGGTGGCCGCCTGAAACAGCGCGGCTTCTTCCTCGGCGCCCATTGCGGCCAGCAGTTCGGCGGCGAACGCGTAGGCGGCGCGGTCTTCGGGCTGCTCGGTCAGGGCCTGCTGCAAGGTGCCCAGGGCGCTCTGGGCGTCGCCCGTCCCGAACTGCTCACGGGCGCGGCGCAGCGTTTCGCTTTCACGGGGCGCGGCATTCGCTTTTCTCCAGAACATGCCTGCACTCTAGCGGGCACCCGCTGCCCCGCCCTCGGCCATATGGCGCAGCCGGCGCTCAGCACAACGCTCACAGAACCCGAAAACAGACCATAAAAAATCCGCCTTCTCAGGCGGTGATAAAAAAAGAATACTGCCGTATGCAGCCGCTGTCAACTTCATGCAGTCGGGCGGGGGTTTTCAGGGGAGACGGGGCAGAGAGGTGTCGTCCTGTCCCCCACCTTTTGACTCTTTTCCTGTTGCCTGCTGCGCTACCCTACGGCGCGAAAAGCAGCGGTGCCCAGCGCGGCGCCGGGAGGAACAAGAATGCTGATTCTGGATGAAATGCAGGCGCGCGGCCACGAGAGCCTGAAGCTGCTGCACCACGCGCCCAGCGGGCTGCGCGGCGTCCTGGCGGTGCACTCGCGGGTGCTGGGGCCAGCCATCGCGGGCGTGCGGCTGCGCGAGGAAGATGAGGAGCTGGCGGTGCGCGGCGCCCTGGCGCTGTCCGAGAGCCTGACGCTCAAGGCGGCGCTCGCCGGGCTGAACTACGGCGGCGGTGCCTGCGTGCTGCTGATGCCCGAAGCCGGGGTGGAAGACCCGCACGCCCGCGAGGCGCTCTTCCGCGCGCTGGGGCGGCAGGTGCAGCACATGAACACCCGCGTGGTGCTGACCGAGGACATCGGGGTCACGCCCGCCGACATCGCCTTTGTCGCGCAGGAAACGCCCGCCACGCTCGGCATGAACACCGATACCAGTTCGGTGACCGGTTACGGCGTCTACCGGGGCATGAAGGCGGCGGCCAAGCACGCGCTCGGCGCCGAGAGCCTGCGCGGGGTGCGGGTGGCGATTCTGGGGGTCGGCGCGGTGGGGCGCACGCTGGCGCAGCACCTCAGCCGCGAGGGGGCCAAGCTGACGGTGGCCGACTTCCGGCCCGACCGGGCGCAGGCGCTCGCCGAGGAACTCGGCCACGTGACGGTGGTGCCGGTGGGCGAAATTTTCGACGTGCCGTGCGACGTGTTCGCGCCCTGCGGCTTCGGTCACTCGGTTCAGAGCGCCGACGTGCCCCGGCTGCAATGCCGCCTGATTGCGGGTGGCGAGCACCACCCGCTGACCCGGCGCGGCGAGGAAGCGGTCAAGGAAGCCGGCATCATGTACGTGCCCGACTTCGCCATCAACTCGGCGGGGCTGATCGCGGCGGCCACCGGGGTCAACATGGACCAGGCCGGGGAGCGGGTCTATCAAACGGTCAGCCGCATCATGAGCGTCGCCACGCAGTACGGCAAGCCGCCGCACGTGGTCGCCCGCAAGATGGCCGAGCGCCGTATCGACCTGATCGGCAGTCTGGTGCACGTGTGAGCGGTCCCGGAACACCCTTCGTCATCGGCGTGGCGGGCGGCTCGGGGTCGGGCAAGACTACCGTGACCCGCCGGGTCATCGAGACGGTGGGCCGCGAGGGGGTGGCGGTCCTCAATCAGGACAACTACTACCGCGACCAGTCCGACATCCCCTTCGAGTCGCGGCTGCACACCAACTACGACCACCCCGCCGCTTTCGACTGGGCGCTGCTGCGCGAGCAGCTCGACGCGCTGCTGGCCGGGGTGCCGATCGAGATGCCCGAGTACGACTTCACCCAGCACACCCGCGCCGCCCACACCACCCGCGTGCTGCCGGGACGCGTGGTGGTGCTCGAAGGCTTTTTTGCCCTCTACGACGAGGAACTGCGCTCGCGCATGGGCCTCAAGGTCTTCGTGGACGCCGACGCCGACGTGCGCTTCATCCGTCGCCTGCTGCGCGATACCCAGGAGCGCGGACGCACGCCCGAAAGCGTCATCGAGCAGTACCTCGGCTTCGTGCGCCCCATGCACCTGAGCTTCGTGGAGCCGACCAAGCGCTACGCCGACGTGATTATTCCCCACGGCGGCATGAACGAACCGGCGCTCGACATGCTCGCCGCCCGCATTCGGGTGATGGCTCAGCGGGATTAGCCCTGCCTTCGGCAGGCCCTCTCCTGCGGCCCTCCACCTTTGGTTTGATGTGGATTTCATTCAACCGGCTTAGGATAAGTGGCGTGACCGATCCTCTTCGATCCCCCGCCCCGGTGGTCCCGACCGGCCCGGCCAGGCCGAGTCTGGTGCCGCCGCCCAACTGGCACCCCCGCACGCCGCTGCTGCTGGGGCTGGTGTTTCTCTCGCTGATTCCGGCGCTGATTCTGACCTTTCAGCGCGTGCAGTTCGAGCAGTCGCGCAAGGTGACGGCGCTGGTAATGGACTACCCGGCGCTCGTCATTCAGGCGCGGCGCTACGGCCAGGACCCGCAGGCGCTGCTGAACAGGTACAAGGCGCTCGGCGTCAACGGCGTCGCGCTCTACGAGGACACGGTCGCCAGCTTGCAGCAGCGCGGCGAGATTTTGCTCAAAAACGGCTACGACCTCGCCGACAAGTTCCCCGGTGCTCCGGTCAAGCCCAACGCCGTGTATATGCGTTCGGTGGTGCCGGGCGTGGCCGAGTCGCTGCCCGCGCGCTACACCATTCCCACCCACACGGTCACGGTGGGCGGCCAGTCGTGGCTGGAATGGCCGAGCGACCCCAGCTACCTGCCCGCCGGCCCCAACCGGGCGCAGGTCGCCGAGTTCCAGCGGCAGGGCATGGTCCTCGTCTACCGCCCTTACAACGACGAGGCGCGGCCTGTCTCGCAAGTCGGCACCGACTGGCCCGCCGTGCCCTACGTCGCCTTTACCGACGACGCGGTGATCGGCGCCCGCACGCCCGAACTGCTCGAGCAGGTAGACCGCGCGATGGGCCAGCGGATTCCGGCGGTTATCGAAGGCAACATTCAGGACGGGCTGGAAGATCTGGTGCTGACCCACGGCGGGGTGCGGCTCTTTGCGCTCGCGCCGAGCTGGCAAAACCAGTTGACCCCCGAAGAAATCGCCAGCAAGTACAACCTCGCCGCTCGCGAGCGCAGCCAGCAACTGCTTTACTTGCGCCCTTTCCCGACCATCAACGAAACGACCGACATGCTGGCGCGGCTGCAAGAGCTGATGAAAAACTCCGGCATCAAGGTTGGGATGCCCGTGACCACTGCCTTTGAGCCCAGCCCCGTGCTGCGCTGGCTGAGCATCATCGGGCCACTCGCGGCGCTGCTGCTCGCCGGGCTGAGCCTGCCGCTGCGGCGCCTGGGCCTGCTCGGCGCGGCGGGCACGCTGCTGCTGTGCCTGGGCCTGAACTACGCCACGCCGCTGGCGGGCTTCGCGCTCGTCGCCGCCGTGACCTTCCCGGCGCTGGGGCTGCTGCTGCGGCGTTCGCGCATCACCGACTGGTTTATCGCCACTGGTCTGAGTCTCGTCGGCGTCGTCTTCGTTTCGGCGCTGGGGGCCACCCCCGACTCCATGCTGGGCCTGCACCCCTTCCGTGGCGTGGGCCTGACGCTGCTGCTGCCGCTGGCGATGGTCGCGGCGAGCTTCCTGCCCAAACAGGACATCCGCAAGACAGTGAGCGACGTGTACAACGCACCCATCAAACTCGGCGACATCGCCGTGATGGGCCTGGGGCTGGCGCTGCTGGGGCTGGTGTACTCGCGCCGCGGCAACGCGACGGGCGGCAGCGTGACCGAGTTCGAGTCCAGCCTGCGTCAGAACGTGCAGGACTCGATGGTGCGCCCCCGCTTCAAGGAAGTCGCCGCGCACCCGCTCGCCATCCTGGGGCTCTCGGGCAAGCTGCCCGGCTACTTCAGCGGCCTGATGCTGCTCGGCGGCACGATGGGGCAGGCGAGCATCCTCAACACGTTTTCTCACTTCCACACGCCGTTTCTGATTTCGGCCACCCGCTGCTTTCTGGGTCTGGGCCTCGGCCTGCTCATCGGGCTGCTGCTCGTTAAACTCTTCGACGTGCTCGCCGGGTTCTGGCGCAGCTACCGGCCCGACGCGGCGGTGGGCCCCAGGGCCCGGGCGTGAAGGCGCGCGCGTGAAGGCGGTCGTCAGCGGGTACTACGGCTTCGGCAACACCGGCGACGAGGCGATTGCCCTGGCGATTACCCGCGAGCTGAAAAAGCAGGGCATTGACCCGGTGCTGCTCTCCAACGACCCGGCGGAAAGTGCCCGGCTCTACGGCTGCGAGGCGGTGGCCCGGATGCAGCCGCTCGACGTGGGCCGCGCCCTGCTGCGCGCCGACCTGCTGCTCTCGGGCGGCGGCGGGCTCCTGCAAGACAAGACGAGCAGCCGCACGCTGACCTATTACCTCGGCGTCATCCGCATGGCGCGGCTGCTGCGGAAGCCGGTCTTCGTGTTTAACCAAAGCGTCGGGCCGCTGAGCGAGGCCGGGCGGCGGCAGGTGCAGCGGGGACTGCGCGGCGTGCAGGCCGTCGTGCGTGACCGGGGGAGCCAGGAACTGCTCGGTCAGCTCGGCGTGCCCGCGCGGCTCGGCGGCGACCCGGCGCTGCTGCTGCGGCCCTCGGCGGGGCTGGAGCGCGACATGTCGACCGTGGTCATTGCCCCGCGCGGCGACGTGACTGAAACGCTCGCCCCCCTGCGCGAAGTGACGGCGCTGCTGCGCTCGCGGGGGCGGCGGGTCATCGCCCTGAGCTTCATGCCGGAGCAGGACGACGAGGCCGCCCGCTCGCTCGGCGCCGCCGAGGTGCTCAGCACCCGCGACCCGCAACTGGCGCTCGACACCATCGCCCGCAGCGGCTTCGTCATCGGGGTCCGGCTGCACGCCCTGATTCTGGCCGCCGCCGCCGAGGTGCCCTTTGCCGGCGTCGCCTACGATCCCAAAGTGCAGGGCTTTTGCGACGACGCCGGGGCGCCGGTCTTTCCCGTGCCGCCCGACGCCGCCGACCTGACCGCGCACGCCTACGAGCGCGCCACCCCCGACTGGAGTGCGGTGGAAGACATGAAGTTCCGGGCGATGGAGAGTTTTGCCTGGCTGCGGCAACGCGGAAACTAAAACCCCGTCCTCTTTCTTGAGACCCGTCCTGAGTGGCGGGTCTTTCCTGTAGGCGGCGGCGCATGCTGGCGGGTGCGCCGGGGTACACTCGCGCCATGCGTAAAACTCTGGCCTGGATGTTGCTGCTCGGCTCCGCTTCCCTGGCGTCCGCCTGCCCGGTCAAGGCCGGGACTTTTGCCAACGGAACCATCAAAAGCATTCCGGCGGGACTGAAGCCAGAGTGCGGGATTCTCTACCGCCTGATGAAGACGGGCGTCGCCTCGGAAATGGGGGCCGGCGGCTGGTTCGAGCTCTACAGCAGCCCCACTCCGGTGAACCTCAGCGCCCTGGAAAGCTCGGTCGCCAAGCAGGGGTACACGTCGGTATCGACCCTCAAGGAAGCCAAAGACAGCATCGCCGGAATGCAAAACGAGTTCCGGTCCATGATCGGCAAAGACGCCCGCACCGATGGCCGGTTTCTGATCAGCAACAAAAGCAACCAGGCCATGATGCTGCTGCAAATCGGGGTGCCGGGCGACAACCTCATCATCGTGTTGGCGATGCCGACCAAGTGAGCCGAGCCCCTACCTATTGAGCCAGCCTGCCCAGCCCTCCGTCACCCGCCGCCTCTACGGGCTGCTTACGCCCTACCGTACCGCCGTGGGGGCGGGGCTGCTCCTGCTGCTCGGCAGTGTGGCCGCCGAACTCTACCCGCCGCTGGTGTGGATTCGGGTGGTGGACCAGGGGATTCCGGCGCGCGATTGGGGACTTATCGGCGGACAGCTCGCCGTGCTTGTCGGCGTGTTTGCCCTGCAACAAGTGCTCAGCGCATGGCGGGGGGTGCTGCTGGAACGGGCCGGGCAACAGTTTACGCTCGACCTGCGGACTGCCGTGTATCGCAAATTGCAGTCGCAGTCCGCCGACTACTTCGAGACGCAGCGGACCGGCGACCTGCTCGTCCGGGTGACCGGCGACGTGGACGCGCTGCAAGACGTGCTGGTGCGCGGCACCGATTCGGTGATTGCCAACGCGCTGCGCCTCGTCGGCGTCATCGGCATTTTCATCGCCCTGCAACCGCTGCTCGGCGTGCTGACCACCCTGCCGATGCTGGCGGTGGGGCTTCTACTGTGGAATTACGGCAAGACCGTGCGCCCCGCCTACCGCGCCGCCCGCGCCCGGCTTGGCGAACTCTCGGCGCTCATTGCCGACCGGCTCGCGGGCATCCGGGTGGTGCAGGGCTTTGCGCGTGAGGAAGCGGAAGCGGCCCGCGTAGAGGCGCTCGGGCGCGAACTGTACCGCGAGCAGGCGCGCGCCGTCGCGCTGCGCAACCGGGCCTTTCCCGTCGCCCGCTTCGTCGGCAACCTCGGCAACGTCATCATGCTCGGCGGCGGCGCGTGGCTGATTCTGGCGGGGCAGTTCACCCTCGGCGGCCTGCTCGCCTACCGGGGCTACGGGCGCTATTTCTACGGCCCGATTGACGACCTCGTGAACATTTCCGACCTGCTGCAACGCGCCGAAGCCGCCGGGCGCCGGGTCTTCGCGGTGCTCGACGCCCCGGTAACGGTGGCTGACCCCGCGCACCCCAAGCCTTTGCCCACTCCCGTGCGCGGCGAATTGCACTTCGACAACGTGACCTTTGGCTACGACTCAGCCAGCTACGACTCCGCCAGTTCTGACCCCACTCAGCCCATTCTGCGCGGTGTCACCCTGCACATTCCGGCGGGGCAGCGCGTCGCCCTGCTTGGGGCGTCGGGGGCAGGCAAAAGCACGCTGCTCGGGCTCGTCACGCGCCAGCACGACCCCCAGTCGGGCCGGGTACTCCTAGACGGCGTGGACGTGCGCGACGTGGCCCTCGCCGAGCTGCGGACGGCGGCGGCGGTGATGCCGCAGGACACCTTCCTCTTTCACGACACGGTGCTGGAAAACGTGCGCTACGCCCGCCCCGACGCGGCGCTCGCCGAGGTGGAGGAGGCGCTGCGGGCCGCCTACGCGCTGGACTTCGTGCGGGCGCTGCCGCAGGGGCTGGAGACGCTGGTGGGGGAGCGCGGCGTGCGGCTCTCGGGCGGTCAGCGCCAGCGCCTCGCCATTGCCCGCACGCTGCTTGCCCGGCCCGCGCTGCTGCTGCTTGACGAACCCACGAGCGCGGTGGACGCCGAGTCCGAGGCGCAGGTGGTCGCCGCCCTGAATGACCTGATGCAGGGCCGCACCTCGCTCACGGTGACCCACCGCCTGAGCCTCGCCCGCGCCGCCGACCGGGTGCTGGTGCTCGACGGCGGCGTGGTGGTGGAAGACGGCCCGCCCGCGCTGCTCAGGACGCGCGGCGGCCCCTACGCCCGGCTCGAACAGGTGGCCGAGCGGCTCGAACGCGGCGAGGTGGCGGTGATTTCAGAAGTTGTCAACTCCTCACTGTAATTCTGACTGTGTGAGGCTGTTTGTGCGCCAATCATTTTCGACGGCTGGGACGTACAATTTCCCCTTAACATAAAGATTCTTAATCTGCCAAATTCGGTGCCGAAGCCGTGAGGGTCACTTCCTTAAGGTGTCTTCATGCGACTGCCCCTCACCGTCTTGCTGCCGCTCTCCGCTGTTCTGCTCGCGTCCTGCGGGGGAACGCCTTCGCCCGTTGCGGCGACTGTGTTCCCGGCCACTCCCGCCGCTCAGCCGACCCGCACGCTGGCTGCCCAGGCCACCCCCCCGCTGCGGCTGCCGCCCGCCGGCAAGCTGGCCTGGGACTGGCAAATCGGCGCGGCGACCGAGGCGAAAGTCGCGCTGCCCGCTGGCGTGTCGCTGCTCGACCTCGACGGCTTCGAGACTTCGGCGGCGAAGGTGGCGGACCTGAAGGCGCAGGGCGTCTACACGGTGTGTTATCTCAACGTGGGCAGCTACGAGAGTTACCGTCCCGACGCGGCGCAGTACCCCGACTCTCTCAAGATTCAGACCGACCCCAACTGGCCCGACGAGAGCTTCGTGGACATCCGCGACGTGTTCCGGGAAGGCGGCGTGCTGGCGGGCATTCTCGACCGCCGCCTCGCCCTGTGCGCCGCCAAGGGCTTCGACGCGGTGGAACCCGACAACCTGCAAAACGACCAGAACGTGACCAGCGGCGTGATTAGCCGGCAAGACCAGCTCGATTTCAACGGCTGGCTCGCCGACCGCGCCCACGCGCACGGGCTGGCGATTTTGCAGAAAAACGGCCCCGACTACGTCCTCCAAGCCGACCGCCAGGGCCGCCTGATGGTGGACCTTTTCGACGGCGTCCTCAACGAAAGCTGCCAGCGTTATAAGGAATGCGGGCCGCTCACCGAGTACGTACGCCGGGGCAAGCTCGCGCTGAACGTGGAATACCGCCAGGCCGACCTGAACTGCGCGACCATGAACAGCCTCGGCGTCAACGCGCTGTTTAAGGACCTTTCCCTCGTCGGCAAGCTGCAAAAGGCCTACAAGCGGGTGAGCTGCACCGGCTGAGTGGTGCGGGCAACAAAAAAGAAGCCGGACGCTGTGGCCCCGGCTTCTTTTTTCGTTTGCTTTACAGCCAGCGTTCCAGCCAGGCGAAGTACTCGTTCAGCCGCGTCAGCCGTCTGTCGGGCCGGCCCGAGCGCGACAGTTCGTGGTTTTCCTCGGGGAAGCGCACGAAGCGCACCGGCACCTGATGCTTGTGCAGCGCGGCGTACCACTGCTCGGCTTGCTCGACAGGGCAGCGGTGGTCAAGGACCGAATGGACGATCAGGGTCGGCGTCTTCACGTTTTCCACGTATTGCAGTGGCGAAAGGTCCCAGAGCTTCAGCGCGTCCGCCCGGCGCGAGAAGTCCAGCCCCAGCTCGTCGTCCCAGAAGCGCAGCCCGATGTCGGACGTGCCCCCGAACGAAATCAGGTTGCTGATGCAGCGGTCGGTGATGGCGGCCTGAAAACGGGTGGTGTGCCCGGTGATCCAGTTGGTCATGAAGCCGCCGTAGCTGCCGCCCATGACGGCGGTTTTTGCGGCGTCCAGGCGCGGCACCGCTTCCAGGCAGCGGTCGAAGAAGTTCAGCAGGTCGTCCGCGTCCACCGTGCCCCAGCGCCCGTAGATGGCGTCCACCCACGCCTGCCCGTAGCCCACCGAGCCGCGCGGGTTGGAGTAGCACACGCCGTAGCCGCGCGCCGCCATCAGCTGGAACTCGTGGGTAAAGCCGTGCCCGTAGTCGGTGTGCGGCCCGCCGTGAATATTGAGCAGCGCGGGCACTTTCTGCTCACCTTCCGGCAGCAGCACCCAGCCCTCCCCCTCGCCGAGTTCGGTCTCAAACGTGACGCGCTGCGGCTCGCGCACCGGAAAAGGAAAGCGGGCGTGCAGGTCGGTGACACGCTGCCCGTTCAGTTCCACCTCGGGAAACCGGGTCGCCGATTCCCGAATCAGCGCGACGCCGTGTTCGTTGGCCGTGAACGCCGAGATGACGCCCTGCGGGTCGTGGTCGTAGGCCTTCACCCCGCCGCCGATGTGGGCGGTGAACAGGCCTACGCTGCCGCGCACGGTGGACGAAAAGAGCAGCGTGTCGCCGTCCAGCCAGCGCGGCCCTTCCGGAAAGGCCCCCACGTGGCAGTCGCCGCCCACCGCGTCACCGACCGGGTGGTCGTGCCCGGTGTCCAGCCGGCGGTGCTGCCCATTCTCAATCAAGTAGAGGTGTGCGTGCTCGGTGTTGCCCTTCCCGGCGGGCCGGCCAATCAAGGCGAAGCGCTGGCCGTCGGGGTGCGGGGCCAGCCCGTGCGCCGCCGAGTTCCAGTCCAGAAGCTTCTGCGGGGCAGCGGGCGCGTCGGCAGTGGGCAGCGGCAGGTCATACACGTCCTGACGCCACTGGCTCGCCTGCCACTCGTCCTCGCTCTGCACGATCAGCACGCCGCGTGAATCGGGCCACCACGACAGCGCCCCGATGCCGATTTCGGGCGCGTACCACTCGCGCAGTTTGTCGGCCTCCACGTCGTAGAGCCACAGCGCGGCGGGCCGCTCGGGCAGCCAGTCGGCTCCGTTGGCGCGGTACACGGGCCGGGTCAGCACGCGGGCTTCTCCACGTTCGTCGCGCTTGTCCTCGGTATCAGCCGTGGTGGTAAAGGCGATAAACCGCCCGTCTGGACTCCACTGCGGCCCGCTCACGCCGTTCTTGAAATGGGTCACGCGCCGCGCCTCGCCGCCCTTGAGTGGGAGCAGCATCAGCGCCGCCTTCACCTCGCCCGCACTGCGGACAAAGGCCAGGTTCTGACCGTCGGGCGACCAGCGGGGGGCCGAGTCGCCGCGTCCCGTTTCGGCGTGGGTGAGTGGCCGCGCCGCCCCCCCTTCCGAGAGCCACAGGCCAGAGCGGTAGCGCGGGCGGGCAAAGTCTTTGTCGGGTTTGGCGGGGTCTTCTTCCGAGATTTGCGCCAGCACGAAGGCCACCTGCTTGCCGTCCGGCGACACCTGCGGGTCGGAGGGAAAAGCGAGGGCCAGCAGGGAATCTGGGCCGGGGGCCGGGGTTTCCGAATTGTTCATGCGGCGTAGTCAACCACAACGCGGTGCCCAGCGCCGAATTAAACTGAGTCCATGAATTTTGAACAGGCCCAGCAGGAAGTCAACACCCTGTCGAAGAAGCCCGGCAACGACGTGCTCCTCAAGCTCTACGCCCTTTACAAGCAGGGCAGCGCGGGCGACGTGGACGGCAAGCGCCCCGGCGGCTTCGATTTCGTCGGCGGCGCCAAGTACGATGCCTGGGCCGGCCTCAAGGGCAAAACCCAGGAACAGGCCCAGCAGGAATACGTCGCCCTGGTCGAAGAACTGAAGGCGAAAGACGGGCAGTAAGGGGTAATAAGCGGGGAAAAGGGCGGAGCGGCGGAGGGCTGCTCTGCTTTTTTGGTGGGGGTAAGTGGCGGGTTGTTTGGTCTGGAGGCCCCCTCACCCCTTGCTTCGCAAGGCCTTCTCTGCTCCGCAGCTCTTCGAGTCCCGCGAGGGGAGAGGGTCAAAAAGATGCTTCACGCCTAACAGAGGAATGCAGAACGCCAGGGCCGTCGGGCGCTGAAGGCGCACGGGCCGGACACGACTTGAAAAAATTAGGCGTCCACACCACCCACGCAACTGCGGAACACCGCAAAACAGGCGAAATCACTGCCATGTGCCCAGTGCCAACGTCAGCCCCCCTTGCCCCTCTGGGGTAAGGGGCGGGGGGATGGGGCCAAAAGCTAAAGCTGAAGCCTCCAAGCCCCACCCCCAAATCCCTGTTAAGCTCCCATTCGTGACCGCCCCCGACGCCCTCGCCGCCGCCAAAGCCAGGATGCGCGACCTGGCGGCGGCCTACGTGGCGGCCCTGCCCGGACGCGACACCCACAGCCTGATGGCGGGGGTGCCCGGCGTAGACCTCAAATTCATGCCGCTCGGCTGGCGCGACGGGGCGTTCGACCCCGAGCACAACGTCATCCTCATCAACTCGGCGGCCCGCCCCGAACGCCAGCGCTTCACCCTCGCCCACGAAATCGGGCACGCGATTTTACTCGGCGACGACGACCTGCTCTCCGACATCCACGACGCCTACGAGGGCGAGCGGCTCGAACAGGTCATCGAAACGCTGTGCAACGTGGCGGCGGCGGCGATTTTGATGCCCGAACCCGTCATCGCGGAAATGCTGGAACGCTTCGGCCCCACCGGGCGCGCCCTCGCCGAACTCGCCAAGCGGGCCGAAGTCAGCGCGTCGTCGGCGCTCTACGCCCTGACCGAGCAGACCCCGGTGCCCGTCATCTACGCGGTCTGTGCGCCGGGCAAGCCTCCGCGTGAGCAGGCCGCAAGCGACGAGGACGCTGGCCCAAGCACAGAAAAAGTCCTGACGGTCCGCGCCAGCAGCTCGACGCGGGGCGTCAAGTACACCCTGGCGAGCGGCACGCCGGTACCCGCCGACCACCCGGCGGCGCTTGCCCTCGCCACGGGCATGGAAGTGCGCGAGGAAAGCTACGTGCCCTTTCGCTCGGGCCGGAAAATGAAGGCGGAGGTGGACGCCTACCCGTCGCGCGGCATCGTGGCCGTCAGTTTCGAGTTCGACCCCGCCCGCCTGGGCCGCAAGGACAGCGAGCAGGCCGACCGGGACGAGCCGCAGGACGCTGCACAGTGAACTGGACGGGCCGTATCCACGAGCTGACCTTCGGGTTTCCCGTCCCCAGCGCGGAGAAAGGCCCAAACGGCTGGACGGTGCGCTGGCCGGGCTGCCGCGTGATGGGCATCCTCAACGCGACGCCCGACAGTTTCAGCGACGGGGGCCAACATCTCCAACTCGACGCGGCGCTGGCGACGGCCCGCCGAATGCGTGACACGGGCGTCTTCATCCTGGACATCGGCGGCGAAAGCACCCGCCCCGGCGCGGAGCCGGTGGACGCGGCGACCGAGCTCGACCGGGTGCTGCCCCTCATCCGCGCCCTGAGGGGCGAACACGTCCTGCTCAGCGTGGACACCATGAAACCCGAAGTTGCCGCCGAGGCCCTCCGCGCGGGCGCCCACCTCGTCAACGATGTGACCGGCCTGCGCGACCCCGCCATGATCCGTGTCTGCGCCGACGCCGGGGCCGCCGCCTGCGTCATGCACATGCAGGGCGAGCCGCGCACCATGCAGCACCAGCCCGTGTACAGCGACGTGGTGGCCGAGGTCCACGGCTTCCTGCGCGAGCGGGCCGCAGAGGTGAAATCGGCGGGCGTGCCCTCCGTCCTGCTCGACCCCGGCATCGGCTTTGGCAAGACGCTGGACCACAACCTGAGTCTGCTGCGGGCCGTGGACGACCTCGCCAGCGGCCCGGACCCTGTGCTGATCGCCGCCAGCCGCAAGAAAACCATCGACCTCATCGCGGGCGTTCCGGAGGCCGCCGACCGGGACCCCGGAAGCCTCGCCCTGCACCTCCACGCGGCCCGCTGCGGCGCGGCGCTGGTGCGGCTGCACGCGGCGGGCGAGATGGTGCAGGCGCTGCGGGTGGAGGCGGCGCTCGCCTGAGCCACCAGCCTCTACACTCTCCCTATGTCCCGCGTCGTCCTGGAAGGTCTGGAATTTCACGCCCATCACGGCGTTTTCGCTGCTGAGGGCGTGCTCGGCGCCCGCTTCGTCGTGGACGCCGAACTGCACTCCCCCTTCGCCGGCATCGCGGACGACCTGGGGCAGGCCGTCAATTACGCCGCCGCCTACGCCGCCATCCGCGAGGAAGTGACGGAAAAGACCCACCAACTCATCGAGGTACTGGCCGACCGCATCGCCGACCGCCTCCTCTCCGATTTTTCCCGTCTGGAAAGGGTCAAGGTGCGCGTCCACAAGCCCTTCGCGCCGCTTCCCGGCATCTTTCGCGACGTGTACGCCGAAATCGAGAAGGAGCGCACGTGACGCGGGCTTTTATCGCGCTGGGCGCCAACCTGGGCGACCCCCAGGCCACCCTGCGCCGCGCCCTGACCGAACTCGGGGCCCTCGGCGAAGTGCGCGGCGTGTCGGCCCTCTACCGCACCGCGCCTGTCGGCGGCCCGCCCGGACAGCCCGACTACCTCAACGCGGTGGCCGAACTCGAAACGGCCCTGAGTGCCCCGGCCCTCCTCGCCGCCCTCCACGCCCTGGAAGCAGACGCCGGACGCACCCGTGACGTGCGCTGGGAAGCCCGCGTGCTGGACCTGGATTTGATTGTCTACGGCGAAGACGTGTCAGACGACCCCGCCCTCACGCTGCCCCACCCCCGCGCCTGGGAGCGGGGCTTCGTCCTCGCGCCGCTGAGTGACCTCGCCCCCTCCCTCGCCCACCCGAGGACAGGGGAAATGGTGGCGCAGGCGCTGCGCCGGGTGGACCTGGCAGGCGTGGAGGTCAGTGAGCTTTCTCTGTGCTGGCCGGAGTTAGGGTCAGGCGAATGAGATGGGGCTGGCTGCCCGGCTTGCGGCGGTACTGTGCCAAAAGCTGCAACAGGTCACGTTGAAGGGCTTTGGCCTGCTCGAAGTCGAGTGACAGTTCGCCTAACAGGTCGAGCACTGCGGGCGCTTGCGGACGCGTGAAATTCCACCCGGCAGACCAGGCGGCGTGTTCCAGGGTCAGCGCATTCTCCTGCCGCCTGACCTGCATGCCCCAGACGCCATGTCGCCGCGCTTCATCCTCGGCAGTGCTCAGCAGGGCAGTGTCCATGCGGCGGTTCCACTCGGTGTGCAGGAGTTGCAGCATGTCCTGCGGCCAGTGGGCTGGGGTCAGCTCGTAGGGAATAAAAAAACTCTCTCCTTCGGCCTGATAGAGGGGTGGCCTGCCGTCACACACCATCTTGAGTAAGCCCAGACGGCGCAGTTTCTGCCACTGATACTTCACGGTGTTGAGGGGCCGTCCCAGGTCACGCGCTGCCGCGCTCAGGCTGGTGGGCGTCAGAAAGGCGGACAGCACCAGACGGCTGCGGGTGTCGAGAAGGGCCGAAGCCACCTCTGTGTCTGTGACCTGCTGTGAGGAACTGCGAGAAGTCTGTTCCATTTCGCACCAGCATAGGCCGAGCCTGAGGGGGTGGACACCCTCAAGATTCATGGCTTCAGTACAGGCCAGATTCAGGTCAAGTCGAAATTCCTGCGTCCGGAGCCGCAGAACCTGCTGGGAAGCCTCAGGTCTTTTCTGGACCGGCAGTACAGTGCGCCGCTGCCAGTCTGGTGCTGGCTCATCGAACATCCGTCAGGCCTGATTGTGGTGGACACCGGCCTGACCTGCACCGCCAGAAGCAACTGGTTTAGCCGCACTCAGACGCGTCTGCACTACACGGAACACGACCGCCTGAGTCGGCAGATGCAACGGGCGGGTTTCGATCCGGCCCAGGTCAGGGTGCTGATTCTCACGCACCTCCATATCGACCATGACCGGGGGATGGGCGACTTTCCGGAGGCTCACCTGCTCGTTTCAGCGCGTGAGTTACGCGATTACCGGTCGCCGCTGGCGAGGCTGATGGGCTACTCGGCTCCGACCTGGAAAAGTGTGCCGCACGCCGCGCCATTTTTGCCGCTCGCTCACGGTCCTTTCCGGGAGAGCGCCGACGTGATGGGCGACGGGCGCGTCCTCCTGCTGCCGACGCCTGGGCATACGCCAGGCCACCTGAGTGTGCTGGTACGGCAACCGGGCCATGACATTCTGCTGGCCGGGGACCTGACCTATAGCGAGCAGGATTTACGCACCGGCAGGCTAGGGGGAATAGTGCCGTCCCCCCACATTCACCGGAAGTCGATGCGACAGGTCAGGCAGCTGGCGCAGCTCAGGCCGCTGATTTACCTGCCCTCACATGATCCGGATTCCCTGCGGCGCTTGCAAAGAAACCAGCCCTTCTCGCTGACCTGAGTGGCCGGAGAAAGGCTGGAGTGGAGAGGCCCCGAGTGTTCGGTGTGGTTTGGCTTACTCCTCGTCCCCCGTTTCCTCCGCCACGCGCTTGCCGGCCATCCACTCCAGACCGGCCCACATCAGCTCGTCGAGGTCGCCGTCGAGCACGTCGTCGGGGTTGTGCATCATCAGGCCGGTGCGGTGGTCCTTGATGTACTGCTTGTCGAGCACGTAGGAGCGCATCTGGCTGCCCCACTCCACCTTGGCCTGCTGCCCACGGGCGGCGAGTTCTTCCGCCTCGCGCTTTTTCATCTCGATGTCGTACAGGCGCTGCTTGAGGATTTGCAGGGCGAGTTCGTGGTTCTTGATCTGCGAACGCGTGATCTGGCACGCCACCGCAATCCCCGTGGGCAGGTGGGTCAAGCGCACCGCCGAGTCGGTGGTGTTCACGCCCTGTCCGCCCGCGCCCTGCGAACGGAACACGTCGCGGCGCAGGTCCGAGTCGGGAATGTGGATGTTGATTTCCTCTTCCGGCACTTCCGGCACCACGTCCACGGAGGCGAAGCTCGTCTGGCGGCGGTTGTTGGAATCGAACGGCGAGACGCGCACCAGCCGGTGCACCCCGTGCTCGGGGGCCATCATCCCGAAGGCCTTTTCGCCCCGGATGATGAATTCGATGCTCTGGTAACCGGCCTGGTCGCCCGCCACCTCGTCCAGAATGTCCACCTTGTAGCCCCGGCGCTCGGCCCAGCGCATGTACATGCGGGCGAGCATCCCCGCCCAGTCCTGCGCCTCGGTGCCGCCTGCCCCGCCCTTGACGCGCACGATGGCGGCGGTGTCGGCGTGCTTCATGGTAAAGAGCGTTTCGCGGTAGAGGTCGTCCACCCGCTTTTGCAGCCCGGCCTGCTCGTCTTCGAGCAGTTCGCGCTCCTCTTCGTCGGCGAGGTCGAGCATTTCGCTCAGGCCCTGCGCGTCGGAGGTCAGCCCGGCATATTCCTCCACGATTTTACGCACGCTGCCGGCTTCCTGCGTCACCTGCCGGGCGCGGCTCTGGTCGTTCCAGAGGTCGGGGTCGCTGAGTTCGCGGTCGAGTTCGTTCAGGCGGCGCGTTTTGCCGGGAATGTCAAAGGTACTCCCGGAGCGACGCCAGTTTTTCCAGCAGTTCTTGCATGGTGCGTGTCTCCTTTCCGCGCGGCCTGTGTTCGTAGGCGTAACCCGTTGGGCGGGGTGCGGACTGTGCCAAGCCGGCAGTATAGCGGCAAAGCGCGTCCCGAACGGTGCTTTCTGTGGGCTTTGTGGGGAGCGGGGCGGCCCGGGTCCGCGCCCTTGCTCCCGCACCACTGTCTGCGCCGCCCTTGCCCCAGGGGGGTCTGTCTGGTACCCTGACCTTTAGTGTCTCGCGCTTGGTAGGGCCGAGATGACCGGGTGGCTTTCCCGGACACGGACGTTTCTCCCCCCAGAGGCGGGCCGTCGTCGCCAGCCAAATCCCCCCTTTTACGGAGTTTCAAGGTGAAAACCTACATCCCCAAAAACGACGAGCAGAACTGGGTCGTGGTGGACGCCTCGGGCGTGCCCCTCGGCCGCCTCGCCACCCTGATCGCTTCGCGCATCCGTGGCAAGCACCGCCCCGACTTCACCCCCAACATGATCCAGGGTGACTTCGTGGTGGTCATCAACGCCGCGCAGGTGGCCCTGACCGGCAAGAAGTTGGACGACAAGGTCTATACCCGCTACACCGGCTACCAGGGTGGCCTCAAGACCGAAACCGCCCGCGAAGCGCTCAGCAAGCACCCCGAGCGCGTGATCGAGCACGCCGTGTTCGGCATGCTGCCCAAGGGCCGTCAGGGCCGTGCGATGCACACCCGCCTGAAGGTCTACGCGGGTGAAACCCACCCCCACAGCGCCCAGAAGCCGCAAGTTCTTAAGACGCAGCCGCTTGAGGTCAAATAATCATGGCGATTCAGCAACCTGAACAGTACTACGGCACCGGCCGCCGCAAGGCCGCTGTCGCCCGCGTGTTCCTGCGCCCTGGCGAAGGCAAGATCGTCGTCAACGGCAAGGAATTCCAGACCTACTTCCGCGGCCTGCTGCGCGCGGTCAACGCCCTCCAGGGCTTCCGTGAAACCGGCACCGCTGGCCGCTTCGACGCCGTCATCACCGTGACCGGCGGCGGCCCCAGCGGCCAGGCCGACGCGATCAAGCTCGGCATTGCCCGCGCCCTGCTCAAGGTCAACCCTGACTTCCGCGCCCAGATGAAGCCCAAGGGCCTGCTGACCCGCGACCCCCGCGAAGTGGAACGCAAGAAGTACGGCCTCAAGAAGGCCCGCCGCGCTCCCCAGTTCAGCAAGCGCTAAAGCACCCTGCTCAAGAGCCCCTTCCCCCGCGGAGGGGGTTTTTTGTGGTTGGAGGACGGGAAAGGCGGGACGCCTTAAACTGTCTTCCGTGCGCCGCTTCCTGCTTCTGAGCTTCCTGCTGCTGCCCGTGGCGGCGCAGTCGTCCACACCGGCACCGCCTGCTCAGGCCACTCAGCCCCAGCCTGCACCCGCGCCGAGCGTCACCCTGGAGCGCGAGCCGCTGCCGACGGGCGCCCTGGCCCACACCCTCGCTGAGGTGCCGCGCCCTGTCCGCACCGGGCTGCTGGTGCGTGACCTGAACACCGGCAAGGTGCTCGTCGCGCTCGACCCCGACCGGCCCCTGGTTCCCGCGAGCACCATGAAACTGGTCACGGCGGCGGCGGTGCTGTATGACCGGGGTGGCGCGGGCGGCTGGTGGAGCACCGAACTGACGGTCCCGGCCCCCGATACGGGCAAAGGACACGTCAGCGCCCTGACCCTGCGCGGCAGCGGCGACCCCACCCTGAGCGTATCCGGCACCCCCAACAGCCTGCGGGCGCTCGCCGAGCAGGCGCACACGCGCGGTATCCGGGCGGTGGACGCCGTGCGAATAGACACCCTGCCGCTCGACGCGACGAGTTTCGAGGCCACCGAACTCGGCCTCGCCATGCCTGCCGTGCGGCTGCGCGAGTGGGAAAACCGCCCGCCGACCTCGGCGGCAGAGGCCCGGCGCCGCCTGGGGGCCACCCTGATTGCCGAACTGCGCCGCGTAGGCATCACCGTGGCGCACGAGGAAGTCACCTCGGCCCCGGCCTACCGGCCTTATGTTCCGCCGCCCCGTCAGGACGAGAAAGGTCGGCCCCTGCCGCCGGACCTGCTGATTCCGCTGAGTCAGCGCCCCGAGCAGGGAGTAGCGAGTGTCCGCAGCGGGTCGCCGTTTCCCTTTCTGGCGTCCACCCTGCGCCCCAGCGACAACCTGCGCGCCGAGGCGCTGCTCGCCACCGTCGCGGTGCGCCCCGGCGAGACCGGCACCCTGAAAAGTGCGCTGAAGCGCGAGCAGGCCATTTTGCAGCGCCTGGGCCTGGACCTGTCGGACGTGGTGCTGGAAGACGGCAGCGGGCTCGGGCGCGGCAACCGCCTGACGCCCCGGCTGCTGACCGGACTGCTGCGGGAGCTGTACACCCTGCCTTACCCCACCGCCGCGCAGTACGGGCGCGAGCTGCCGCCAGCGCTCTACCACGCCCGCCACAACGCCTTCGCCGAGCTGCTGCCCCAGGCCGGTACCGGGGAGGACGTGCCCGACCACGACGGACGCGGGGGCACCCTGGCCCGCCGCCTCGTCGGGACGGGGCTCGACGTGCGCGCCAAGACCGGGACCCTGCCCGGCGTGAGCGCGCTGGCGGGCTACCTGACGGCGAAAAGTGGGCGGCCCCTCGCCTTCGCCGTGCTAATGAACGGACCAGAAGACAGCCCCATCTTGACGCTGCGGGCGCTGCAAGACCAGGCGGTGCGCGACATCGCCGCTGCGTTTTGAGATGAATTGTGATTGACGATGGAGGGGCGCAAGCTCGTGACTTCAGTCATGAGTGAGCCCCCCTCGCCCCGAAAGGGGCGACGTAGAGCGGAAGCTCTTGTGTTTCCGGCTCAACATATGTCATCTTCCTGTTAGAGATGAAGAAGGGTCGCGGGTACGTCTACAAGCTGGAATACCACCTCATCTGGGCGACGAAGTATCGCCATCAGGTGTTAGTGGACGAGGTTGCAGATGGACTGAAAGACATCCTGCGGGACATCGCCACCCAGAACGGACTGGAGCTTGTCGCGCTGGAGGTCATGCCTGACTACGTTCACCTCCTGCTGGGAGCCACGCCGCAGCATGTCATTCCCGACTTTGTGAAGGCGTTGAAGGGGGCATCCGCCCGTCGTATGTTCTCCGCTTTTCCGCACCTGAAGCAGCCCCACTGGGGCGGCAATCTCTGGAATCCGTCCTACTGCGTCCTGACTGTCTCGGAGCACACCCGCGCCCAGATTCAGCAGTACATCGAGAATCAGCATGCTGCGGAATAAGGCGTTCGTCGTCCGGCTGTATCCGAACGCGGCTCAGGCCGAGCGGATCAACCGCACCCTGGGATGCGCCCGGTTCGTCTACAACCACTTCCTCGCCCGCCGCATCGAGAGCTACCGACAGGACGGCAAGGGGATGATCTACGCCGCCACCGACAAGGCGCTGACCCTGCTCAAGCGGGAAGAAGGCACCGCGTGGCTGGCCGAGGTGGACAAGTTCGCGCTTCAGCAGTCCCTGCGCGACCTGGAAAGGGCGTACCAGAACTTCTTCCGCACCGCGAAGAAGTCCGGCAAGAAGGTGGGGTTCCCGAAGTTCAAGAAGAAGCGCACGGGTGAGGCGTACCGCACCCAGTTCACCAACAACAACATCGAGATTGGAGAAGGGAAGCTCAAGCTTCCCAAGCTGGGCTGGGTCAAGACCAGGGGCCAGCGGGACATGCAGGGGAAAATCCTGAACGTCACGGTGCGTCGCATCCATGAAGGCCACTACGAAGCGTCTGTCCTGTGCGAAGTCGAGATTCCCTATCTGCCTGCGGCCCCCAAGTTCGCGGCGGGCGTGGATGTCGGCATCAAGGACTTTGCCATCGTGACCGATGGCAAGGGGGAGTTTGAACATCATGCGAATCCGAAATACTACCGTTCCAGCCTGAGAAGGCTCCGTAAAGCTCAGAAAACCCTGTCCAGACGCAAGAAGGGCAGCGCACGTTACGGGAGGGCAAAAACCACGCTCGCTCGGATACACAAGCGCGTCGCCAACAAGCGGCAGGACTTCATTCATAAGCTCACCACCTCGCTGGTGCGGGAATACGAAATCACCTGCACCGAACATCTTAAGCCCGACAACATGCGGAAAAACCGCAGGCTGGCACTGAGCGTCAGTGACGCGGGTTGGGGCGAATTCATCCGGCAGTTGGAGTACAAGGCGACGTGGTACGGACGGCTGGTGTCCAAAATCAGCCCCTACTTCCCGTCGAGCCAGATATGCCACGACTGCGGGTTCAAGAATCCCGCCGTGAAGAATCTTGCCGTCCGCGAGTGGACTTGCCCGAACTGCGGCGAGACCCATGACCGCGACGAGAACGCCGCACTGAACATCCGGCGTGAAGGACTGGTGGCCGCTGGAATGTCGGACACCCAAAACGCTCATGGAGACTGCATCAGACCCACTTCGGTGGGCAGCGGTCTGCGAAGTGAGAATCACGCGACTTCAGTCGTGTGAGGTTCAACTACACTGTCGGGCGAGATGCAACAGCAGACAGGCGGGCGGAGGCGGCAGATCAGGCGCGTGGTCGTGGCGACGAGCAATGCGGGCAAGGTGCGTGAGCTGCAGGGTGCCCTCGCGCCGCTGGGCTGGCAGTGCGAGGGCCTGGGCGCGGTCACGCTGCCCGAGGAGACCGGCAGCACCTACGAGGAAAACGCGGCCCTCAAGGCCTGCGCCGCTGCGATGGCGACTGGCCTGCCCGCGCTCGCCGACGACTCGGGCATCGAAGTGCTCGCGCTCGGCGGGCAGCCGGGGGTGTACTCGGCCCGCTTCGGCAACGTGAATAGCGATGTGGAGCGCAATGTGCTGCTGCTGGAAAAGATGCGCCGGCACACCGACCGCCGCGCCAAGTTTGTGTCGGTGCTGGTCCTCGCCTATCCCGACGGCAAGCTGGAGGAGTACCGGGGCGAGGTGACGGGGCAACTGCTCGAAGGCCCGCGTGGCGAGAGCGGCTTTGGCTACGACCCCCTGTTTCTGCCCGACGGCTCCGAGCTGAGCATGGGCGAGATGACGCTGGAGCAGAAGCAGGCCATCAGCCACCGGGGCCAGGCGCTCGCGGCGCTGCTGGCCGCCCACGGTGCGTGAAGGTCACTGTGCCGGACGCGCTGTCAGCTACCATGGACCGACTGTGACCCTCCCGCCCGACCCGCCTGTACCCGACCCAGCCGCGCCTGACCCGTCTCCGGCGGACCTGCCCGCCCCCGCCGACCTGCTGACGGAGGACGCCCACGCCCAGCTCCTCACGGGCGACGAGGCCGCCTGGCACCGGTTTATCAGCGAGTACGAGGGCCGCATCTACGGCTACCTCTACCGCCTGGAGGGCAACAGCGAGGACGCCCTGGACCTGACCCAGGAAGTCTTTTACCGGGCGTGGCGCTCCATTCGGACTTTTCGCCCCGGCGAGAGGGTGCTGCCCTGGCTGTATCAGGTGGCCCGCAACACCCAGATCGAGTCGCACCGCCGCAAGCAGCACGCCCGCTTCAGCCTGGAAGAAGCCCACGAGGACATCGGCTTTGAGGTGACCAGCGAGGCCCGCTCCCCGGTGCAGGCCGCCGAGAGCGAGCAGGCCCAGGACCGCGTGCAGCGGGCGCTGATGCGGCTCGCCCCCGAGTACCGCGAGGCGGTGGTGCTGCGCTTCGTGGAAGACCTGACCTACGACGAAATTGCCCGCCTTCAGGGCGTCGCCACCGGCACCGCCAAGAGCCGCGTCTTCCGCGCCAAAGAGCAACTCGCTGAGCTGCTGGCCGACGTGTCGGACGTGCATTGAGAGGGCTGAGGGGAGAAGAAAGCCTCCACCGAAAGTTGGTTTCCAGACGCTGATGACGGTTCCAGAATGAGAGTGTGCCTTGTTTCCACCGCTTCTGGCTGACCACGCTGCTGCCGCTGGCCGCCGCCTTGCCCCTTCTAATGAATGTGACCTGACATCAGCGCGTTTCTGGTCTGCCTCTCGGTGAAGACGTGCAGCAGGCGAACGGCTTTCCCTGGCCAGCACTCACCGATTCGCTCATCAGCAGCACGACGCCGCACATTTTTGTCCTGCCGCTGCTGCTGAATTGGGCCTTTGCACTGCTGTGGCTGACCGCCGCCGGGCGCTGGCTGTGGCCCCGCCTGAAGCCCGATAAGCTGAAGCTCTTGTACTGCCTGACCTGGCTTTTGCTGCTGCCGACGCTGCTGATGAACGGGGTCACTTTTGGACTGGCACGCTGGAGTTGGGTTTCACCCTTGCCAGTGTTGGAAACGGTGGGGGTGCGGCTCCACTTCGGGTTCTGGTAAAGAGAAAGGGCAGAGAGCACCCGGCCCCCTGCCCTTCGCCCACTCCTTGCCTCAGCGCGGGAGTACGCTCTCGCCCATCAGGAACTGGTCCACCGCCCGCGCCGCTTGCCGACCCTCGCGGATGGCCCACACGACGAGGCTCTGCCCGCGCCGCATGTCGCCCGCCGCGAAGACGCCGGGAACGCTGGTCAGGTAGCCGCCGTGCTCCTCGGTGCCCGCCAGCACGTTGCCGCGCGGGTCTTTGTCCACGCCAAACGCGTCGAGCACGCTCTGCATCGGGTTGGTAAAGCCCATCGCCAGCAGCACCAGGTCAGCCTTGTGGGTTTCCTCGGAGCCGGGGATTTCCTCCAGCTTGCCGTCCTTCATTTCCACCCGCACGGTCCTCACGCCCGTGACCTTGCCGCCCTTGCCGATAAATTCCTTGGTGGCGATGGCGAACTCGCGCACGGCGCCTTCCTCGTGGCTGGTGCTGGTGCGGAGTTTCATCGGCCAGTAGGGCCACGTGAGTGGCTTGTTTTCCTGCTCGGGAGGCTGCGGCATCACTTCGAACTGCGTGACGCCCGCCGCGCCGTGGCGGTTGCTGGTGCCCACGCAGTCGCTGCCGGTGTCGCCGCCGCCGATGACGACCACGTGCTTGCCGTCGGCGCGAATCTGGCCCTTGAACTTGTCGCCCGCGTTCACCCGGTTTTGCTGCGGCAGGAACTCCATCGCGTAGTGGATGCCGTTCAGCTCACGGCCCGGTGCCGGCAGGTCACGCGGCGTTTCGCTGCCGCCCGCGAGGACCACCGCGTCGAACTGTTCGCGCAGCTCGGCGGGCGTCACGCGCTCTTTGCTGAGGTTGGTGATCTTGCTGTTCTCGTCCCAGTCGCCCACCAGGACGCCGGTGCGGAAGGTGACGCCCTCGGCCTGCATCTGCTCTATGCGGCGGTCGATGTGCGACTTGTCGAGCTTGAAGTCGGGAATGCCGTAACGCACCAGCCCGCCCACTCGGTCGTTCTTCTCGAACACCGTCACGTCGTGCCCGGCGCGGGCGAGTTGCTGCGCGGCGGCCAGCCCAGCAGGGCCGGAGCCCACCACGGCGACTTTCTTGCCGGTCTTGACTTCGGCGGGCGTAGGTCTAACCCAGCCTTCCTGCCAGCCGCGCTCGATAATGGCGAGTTCGATGGACTTGATGCCCACCGGGTCCTCGCTGATGTTCAGCGTGCAGGCGGCCTCGCACGGGGCGGGGCAGATACGCCCGGTGAACTCGGGGAAGTTGTTGGTGGCGTGCAGCACGTCGAGCGCCGCTTTCCAGTCGTCCTCGAACACCAGGTTGTTGAAGTCGGGGATGATGTTGTTGACCGGGCAGCCGTTGTTACAGAACGGAATCCCGCAGTCCATACAGCGCGTCGCTTGCAGGCGGGCCGAGGCCGAATCGAGCGGCAGCATGAATTCGTGGTAGTGCTTGAGCCGGGCGTCAATCGGCGCGTACTGCTCCTTGACGCGGGGTTGTTCTAGAAAGCCGGTGATTTTGGACATGGGTGTCTCCGTTGGAGAGGGCTTTTCTGACCCTCTACCGGGGGGAGAGGGTCGTCGCGCAGCGACAGGAGTGAGGGGTCTTTGGCCTTACTTCGTCAGCGTCCCCTTGCCGCCGAACTTGTTGTCGGGCTGGCCGGTCTGCATCCGGGTGGTGTCGGCGGCCTGCACGGTGCCCTCGTCCGCCTGCGTGCGCTCCCGCAGGGCGCGGGCGTACTCGTGCGGCATGACCTTGACGAACTTCTTCAGGGCGCTGTCCCAGTCGTCGAGCAGCTCACTGGCGCGGCTTGAGCCGGTCCAGCGGTGGTGGTTTTCAATCAGTTCGCGCAGTTGCGCCTCGTCGGACTTGCCGTTGTGCAGCTGATGAGGCACGGCGCTCTGCAACTGCTCGTCTTCGGGCTGCACGCGCTCCAGGCCCACCATGCTGAGGTTGCAGCGTTTCTCGAACTGGCCGTCCACGTCGTAGACGTAGGCGACGCCGCCGCTCATACCCGCCGCGAAGTTGCGCCCGGTCTGCCCGAGCACGACCACCGTGCCGCCGGTCATGTATTCGCAGCCGTGGTCGCCGGTACCTTCGACAACCGCCGAGGCGCCCGAGAGCCGCACCGCGAAGCGTTCTCCCGCCACGCCCCGGAAGTACGCCTCACCGCTCGTCGCGCCGTAAAGCGCCGTGTTGCCGATGATGATGTTGTTTTCGGCCTTGCCCCGGAATTCGATGGAGGGGCGGACCACCACGCGGCCCCCGCTGAGGCCCTTGCCGGTGTAGTCGTTGGCGTCGCCGATCAGGTACAGGGTCAGGCCCTGGGCGAGGAACGCACCGAAGCTCTGGCCGCCAGTGCCTTCCATCTGGATAAACACCGTCTGGTCGGGCAGGCCGCCGGGGCGCGCGCGGACGAGTTCGCCCGAGAGCATGGCCCCCACCGAACGGTTGACGTTGCGGGCGTCCTGCAGGAAGTGGACGCGCTCGCCATGTTCGATGGCGGGGCGGCACTTCTCGATCAGCTTGAGGTCGAGCGCCTTGTCGAGTTCGTGGTCCTGCCCAGTCAGGTGCCGGGTACCGACTTCGGCGGGCATCTCGGGCTTGTAGAACACCCGCGAGAAGTCCAGCCCCTGCGCCTTCCAGTGGTCGATGCCCGCCCGCATGTCGAGCAGGTCGGAGCGGCCAATCAGGTCGTCGAAGCTGCGGACGCCGAGGCTCGCCATGAGTTGGCGCACCTCCTCGGCCACGAAGAAGAAGTAGTTGATGACGTGTTCGGGCTTGCCCTGGAACCGGGCCCGCAGCACCGGGTCCTGCGTCGCCACGCCCACCGGGCAGGTGTTGAGGTGACACTTGCGCATCATGATGCAGCCCTCGGCGACGAGCGGCGCGGTCGCAAAGCCGAACTCGTCGGCGCCGAGCAGCGCGGCAATCACCACGTCGCGCCCGGTCTTGAGCTGCCCGTCGGTCTGCACGCGCACACGGTCACGCAACCTATTGAGCACCAGCGTCTGCTGCGTTTCGGCCAGCCCCAGTTCCCAGGGCGTCCCGGCGTGCTTGATGGAACTCCAGGGGCTCGCCCCGGTGCCGCCGTCGTGCCCGGCGATGACGATGTGGTCGGCCTTCGCCTTCGCCACGCCCGCCGCGATGGTGCCCACGCCCACTTCCGACACCAGCTTCACCGAGATGTCGGCGCGCGGGTTGACATTCTTGAGGTCGTGGATGAGCTGCTTGAGGTCTTCGATGGAGTAGATGTCGTGGTGCGGGGGCGGCGAAATCAATCCCACGCCGGGCACCGAGTGGCGCAGGAAGCCGATGTACTCGCTCACCTTGCCGCCGGGGAGCTGGCCGCCCTCGCCGGGTTTGGCGCCCTGCGCCATCTTGATCTGAATCTGGTCGGCGGAGGAAAGGTAGCCCGCCGTCACCCCGAAGCGGCCCGAGGCCACCTGCTTGATCTTGGAGCGCAGGCTGTCGCCGGGTTGCAGCGGGTAGTCCACCTCGACTCGGCTGCCGCCCAAGACGCTCGCCAGGGTTTCGCCCTCGTTGAACTGTTCGCCGCGCAGTTCGCGCTCGTAGCGGGCGGGGTCTTCGCCGCCTTCGCCGGTGTTGCTCTTGCCGCCGATGCGGTTCATGGCGACGGCGAGGGTGGCGTGGGCCTCGGTGGAGATGGAGCCGAGGCTCATCGCGCCGGTGGCGAAGCGCTTGACGATTTCGGAAGCGGGTTCGACCTCTTCCAGCGGCACGGCGTTGCGGCCTTCGGTCTTGAAATCGAACAGTCCGCGCAGCGTCATGTGGCGGCGGCTCTGGTCGTTGATGATGCGGGCGTATTCGGCGTAGGTGCCGGCGTGACCGCTGCGCACCGAGTGCTGCAACTTTGCCACCGCGTCGGGCGTCCACATGTGCTCTTCGCCCTGCGCGCGCCAGGCGTATTCGCCGCCCGCGTTGAGGTTCTTCTCCATCAAGGGATCGCCGCTGAAGGCCGCGTGGTGGGTGCGAATGGCTTCTTCGGCCACCTCGAAAATGCCGATGCCGCCCACCTGACTCGCGGTGCCGTAGAAGTACTTCTGCACGAAGTCGGCTTGCAGGCCCACCGCCTCGAACAGTTGCGCGCCGCAGTAACTGAGGTAGGTGCTCACGCCCATCTTGGACATGATCTTGCTCAGGCCCTTGCCGATGGCCTTGACATAGTTGTAGATGGCCTTTTCGGGGGTGACTTCGGTGAGGTCGGGCATCCCCGGAATCGGCGTGTGGAGGTCGGTGATCGTTTCGAGCGCGAGGTAGGGGTGAATCGCTTCGGCCCCGTACCCGGCGAGCGCGGCGAAGTGGTGGACTTCGCGGGCGTCGCCCGTTTCCACCACCAATCCGGTTCGCATCCGCAGGCCCTTTTTCACGAGGTGGTGATGAACGCTCGAGAGCGCGAGCAGCGCGGGAATCGCGGCCCGGCTGCGGTCCACTCGCTTGTCGGTCAGGATGATGATGTTGTGGCCCGACTCGATGGCGTCCACCGCCCAGGCGTTGATGGTGGCGAGCTTGGCCTCGATGCCGCGCGCGCCCCACTCGGCGGGGTAGGTGATGTCGAGGTCGAACGCCTTGAACTTGCCACGGGTGTGCGCCTCGATGTTGCGGACGCGCGCCATGTCGTCGAAATCCAGAATGGGTTGCTCGACTTCCAGGCGCATGGCGGGGTTGACTGCGTTGATATCGAGCAGGTTGGGGCGCGGCCCGACGAAGGAGCGCAGGCTCATGACCACCGACTCGCGGATGGGGTCGATCGGCGGGTTGGTCACCTGCGCGAAGAGCTGCCGGAAGTAGTTGTAGAGCGGCTTGGAGCGGTGCGAGAGCACGGCGAGCGGGCTGTCGTTGCCCATGCTGCCGATGCCTTCTTCGCCGTTTTTCGCCATCGGGCCCATCAGGAACTTGAGGTCTTCCTGGGTGTACCCGAACGCCTGCTGGCGCTTGAGCAGCGGCTCGGCGAACTCGTCCACCGTGCCGGTTTCCTCGGAATCGTCGAGGCGCAGGCGGGTGTTTTCCACCCACTGGCGGTAGGGCTTGGCCTGCGCGAATTGCAGCTTCAGCTCGTCGTCCTCGACAATCCGGCCCTGTTCGAGGTCGATCATGAACATCTTGCCGGGTTGCAGGCGCCACTTCTTGACGATCTGCGACTCGGGAATGGGCAGCACGCCCGACTCGGAGGCGAGCACGACCAGCCCGTCGCGGGTCTGGAGGTAGCGGGCGGGGCGCAAGCCGTTGCGGTCGAGCATGGCGCCCACCTGCCGCCCGTCGGTAAAGACCATCGCGGCGGGGCCGTCCCAGGGCTCCATCATGGAGGCGTGGTACTCGTAGAACGCCCGGCGGCGGTCGTCGAGCAGCGCGTTTTGCTCCCAGGCTTCGGGAATCATCATCATCGCGGCCTGCGCCATCGGGTAGCCCGCGAGGGTCAGCAGCTCGATGGCGTTGTCGAAGGTCGCGGTGTCGGACTCGCCCTCGTAGGAGATGGGGTAGAGCTTGCCGAGGTCATCGCCGAAGACGGGGCTGCTGAGAATCCCCTCGCGCGCCCGCATCCAGTTGAAGTTGCCCTTGACGGTGTTGATTTCGCCGTTGTGGGCCACCATGCGGTAGGGGTGGGCGAGGCGCCACTCGGGGAAGGTGTTGGTGGAAAAGCGCTGGTGAACGACGGCGAGCGCCGACACGACTTCGGGCTGTTGCAGGTCGCGGTAGTACTCGCCCACCTGATCGGCGAGCAGCAGACCCTTATAGATGATGGTCCGGCACGACATGGAGGGCACGTAGTACTCCTGCCCGTGCGTGAAGTTCAGCCCCAGAATTGCGTTGCTCGCGCGGCGGCGAATCACGTACAGCTTGCGCTCCAGCGCGTCGGGCACCAGGGTGTCGGGGCCGGCGCCGATGAAAATCTGGCGGATGACCGGCTCTTTTTCTTTCACCGCCGGGCTCATCGGCATGGCGTGGTTGATGGGCACGTCGCGCCAGCCGAGCACCACTTGCCCCTCGGCAATCACGGCGCGCTCGAGTTCCTGTTCGCAGGCGCGGCGCGAGGCGATTTCCTTGGGCAGGAAAATCATGCCCACGCCGTAGTCGCCGGGCGGGGGCAGGGTCACGCCCTGAAGGCTCATTTCGGCGCGGTAGAAGGCGTCGGGGATTTGCAGCAGGATGCCCGCGCCGTCGCCCATCAGGGGATCGGCACCGACGGCCCCGCGGTGGTCGAGGTTTTCCAGAATCTTGAGGCCCTGGGCGATGATGTGGTGAGACTTCTGCCCGCCGATGTGGGCCACCATGCCCACCCCACAGGCGTCGTGTTCGGCATTCGCGTACAGGCCGCGCTCGGTCGCCCGGCGCACCTCCTGGGCCGTGGCCGGTTGCTGCGGCCCGGTCTGCGGCCCCGCTGCCGGGGTTTCCCGCTGGTCGTGTTTCTCCATGTCTGCACCCCTTGCGCTGGAAGTCACTCGCCTGCGTCCTCGCAGGCTGCTAAGCTCTAGGGTACAGAGTCATGCAACTTTATGCGGGGCCGTTGTTTATAACGCGCCCACTTTCGCCGTTCCCCGGATGAGCCGCTGCTTCGGCCTTCCTTGAGAGTTCGTCCCGCTGCCGGACCTGGGATGCGCCACAGGGCCTCCAGACAAACACGGTCACGATGTTAGCCTCCCCCTATGGACACAACCCAGCTCACGGCGCCCGGCGCATATCCCGGCCTCGCGGTCACGCTGCATGACGGCGGCATCCTCGAAATCGTCATCCGCAACGAGAAGACGCTCAACAGCGTGGACCGGCGTGGGCACGCGGCGCTCACGCACATCTGGCGCGACATAGACGCGGCGTCCGGCGTGCGCTGCGTGCTCATTCGTGGCGAGGGCCGGGGCTTTTCGTCGGGCGGGGACTTTGAACTTATCGAGGAAATGGCGAGCGACTTCACCGCGCTCGCCCGAGTCTGGAAAGAAGCCCGTGACCTCGTGTACAACGTGGTCAACTGCGGCAAGCCGGTGGTGAGCGCCATCCACGGTCCCTGCGTGGGCGCGGGGCTGGCGGTGGCCCTGCTCGCCGACGTGAGCGTGGCGGCCAAAAGTGCCCGGATTCTCGACGGACACGTGCAGCTCGGCGTGGCGGCGGGCGACCACGCGGCGATTATCTGGCCGCTGCTATGCGGGCTGAACAAGGCCAAGTACCACCTGCTGACCGGCGAAAGCGTGAGCGGCGAGGAAGCCGAGCGCATCGGGCTGGTCAGTCTGTGCGTGCCCGACGAAGAACTGCTCGACCGGGCGTGGGCGGTGGCACGCAAGCTGGCGGCAGGCAGCCCCACCGCCGTGCGCTGGACCAAATACGCCCTGAACAACTGGCTCCGGGCGATGGGGCCGACCTTCGACGCCTCGCTTGCGCTCGAATTCCTGGGCTTTACCGGCCCGGATATTCATGAGGGGCTGGCGGCCAAGCGCGAGCGGCGGGAGCCGAGGTTTATGGAGGACGCGCCGATTTAGAGCATTTGAGAGGAAAAGACACCCTCACCCCTTGCTTTGCAAGGCCCTCTCCCAGGGGGAGAGGGAGGGAGCCGCGAAGCGGCGGAAGGGTGAGGGGTCTCCCTGCCCCCTCCCCACCCGCGCACTATCCTGCTTCCCATGTCGTTTCCCCTCTGGCTCTGGCTGGCGCTCGGCGGCGCGGTTGGGGCGGTGTGCCGTCAGGCGGCGGTGCTGTTGCTCGCGCCGCTGGTGGCCCGCACGGGGTTTCCGGCGGCGGTGCTGCTCATCAACGTGCTGGGCTCGTTTCTGCTTGGGCTGACGCTGGCGCTAACCGGGCGCGGCGTGTGGCCCGAAGCGGTGCGGATGACCTTCGGCACCGGGGTGCTGGGGGCGTTTACCACCTTCTCGACCTTTTCCACCGAGCTCGATGGCCTGTTGCTGCGCGGTCAGGGCGGATTGGCGCTCGCCTACGCAGCTCTCAGCGTGGGCCTGGGGCTGACGGCGGCAGTGGCAGGCCGGGTGCTGGGAGCGCGGCTGTGAGCCGGGAAGCTGGAGGAAGGCGAGCTGTGCAAGGAGAAGCTGTGAAGGGAGCAAAAGCGTGACCGAGCCGGACAGCAAACCGAAAAAGGGCCGTGCGGGCCGCAAGAAAGCCGAGCCGGTGCGCCCGCCCGAGCAGTTTCTGGAACTCGCCGAACTGCTCGACTATGTGGGGCAGGTCATCGCGCGCGGGGTGCCCGGCGGCGTGTGGGTGCGCGCCGAAATCGCCTCGTTGACCGACCGGCGGCACCTGTACCTCGACCTCGTGCAGGCGGGCGAGGGCGGCGCGGGCGGGGTTGGTGAGGTCGCCAAGTGCCGCGCGACGGTATGGGCCCGCGAACGCTTTGCGCTGGAGGCTAAGTTCCGGGGGGCGACGAGCGGCGCGACGCTGAGCGCCGGTCTAAAGGTGCTGCTCTTCGGCACCGCCGAGTTTCACCCGCAGTACGGCTTTTCCTTCAACGTGCTCGACATCTCCCCCGAGTACACGCTGGGCGACGCAGCGCTGCGGCTCGAAGCCATGCGCGCCGAACTCGTGGCAGAGGGCAGCTACGGCCTCAACCGCCTGCTGCCGGTGCCCACTGACTTCGCGCGGGTGGCGGTCATCGCTCCCAGGGAAGCGGCGGGCCTGGGCGACTTCCGGCGCGAAGCCGACCCGCTGGAAGCCGCCGGGCTGGTGGAGTTTCATTACCTCGAAGCGACCTTTCAGGGCCGCGAGGCGGGGGCGAGCCTGCTGCGGGCGGTGGCAGCGGCGCGCGAACTCCACCAGGAGAAGGCTCTCGATGCCCTGTTCGTCATTCGCGGTGGGGGCGCCGTCACCGACCTCGCGTGGCTCAACGACCTGGAACTGGCCCGCGCCCTGGCGACTTTTCCCGCGCCGGTGGTCACAGGTTTAGGGCACGCCCGCGACGACACCCTGCCCGACGAGGTGGCCTGCCTGCGGACCGACACGCCGAGCAAGGCCGCCGCGTACCTCGTCCGCACGGTGGTCAACGCCGCCGCGCAGGCGCAGGAGGCCGCCCGCACCATCCGCGCCGAGGCCGCCCGCGTGCTGGTCGAGGCTGAAGCTGCCGCTGCGTGGGCGCGTGACCGGGCACTGTCGAGCGCGGTGCGCCGGGTAGACGCCGCCGCCGCCGAGGTGGACGCCCTGATGCGCCAGGCGCTCGGCCTGACCCCGCAGCGCACCCTGGCGCGGGGCTACGCGCTCGTCCGCGACGCGGCGGGGCAGCCGGTCACGCGGGCGGCGGGGGCACGGGCGGGCGAGCCGCTCACCCTGGAATGGAGCGACGGCAGCGTGCCGGTGCGGGTGGAATAACCAGGCTTGACCTCCGCAACGAGGAACTAGAGCATTTGACAAAAGAATGGCCTCGCGCTGTTTGACCCTCTACCAAGGGGAGAGGGCCTGCCACAGGCAGGGGTGAGGGGTCTTTATTACGTCAAATGCTCTAGGCCACCATCGGCCAACTTCTGACGAACTTCCTCGGAGACAAAGGGCCACCTGTCCAAGACTTGCTGGAACTGGCAGACCTTCAGCGCGAATATTTGGCCGAGCGGCTTGGCGTTGAGCGCGCTGTATGCAGTTTGATTGTCTTCTGAGCCCCTGGCCTACTCCGGCACGTCCACCGGCTCGCCCAGGAATTTCGGCCCTTTGCCGCGCAGCACGTCCAGCACGGCCTTGACGCGGGCGAGCACCTCACGGCCCTGCACCTTCAGGCCGCTGCGCCCGGTCACGTCGCGGGCGTTGAGCGCGGCAGCGTCGAGGCCGCGTGTGCGGGCGAGGAAAATGGCGCGCTCGTTGTGAAACGGCTGGCTGATGAGGGTGAACTGCCGGGTGCCGAAGACCTCGGCGGCGCGGACCACACTGTCGAGGGTACGGAAGCCCGCGTAGTCGAGGACCAACTGCTCGGCGGGAATACCGCGCTCCAGCAGGTCTTCTTTCATGGTGGTCGGCTCGTCGTAAGACACGCTGCTGTTGTCGCCGCTGAGCAGCAGCACCCGCACTTTGCCCGCTTTGTACGCGGCCTCGGCGGCGTCGATGCGGTAGAGGTAATAGCGGTTCACGCGCCCGCTCGCCAGATATTTGCTCGTCCCCAGCACCAGCCCGACGTGCCGCGCCGGGAGGTCTTCCGGGCGGTCGAAGGTCCGGCCCCACGCGGCGAGCGGCACCACGATTTGCGGCAGCAGCACGCCCGCGAGGAGCGCCCCCACCCCTCCTGCGGCCCAGCGCCGCCAACGAATGCGAGTCTTCACGGGCGTCAGGCTAGCGCTCCCCATGAGCGGAGGCTCCAGGCAGAGGCCCAGCAGTCAAGCGCCGCTCGAACCGGGCCACCCGCCAAGAGCCGGCCTGCACCACGTCCACCTCCCGGAAGCCCGCCGCCGCGTACAGCGCCCGCAGCCGGGGCCGCTCCGCCGCCGTGTCGAGTCGCAAAAAGCTGCGGCCCAGGGCGCAGGCTTCGGCAGCCGCGTGTTCCAGCAGCGTATGTGAGAGCCCCCGCCCCTGCCAGCCGGGATGCACGCTCAGCTTGTGCAGGTACGCGGCCTCGCCGGGCGGGTCGTCGGGCCAGAAAAGGGGGTCGGCGTCCAGCAGGACGTAAGTGCCCACCGCCTCGCCGCCGTGCCACGCCACCCGCCAGCCGGGGCGGGGGTAATACCGTTCCAGCCGCTCGGGGGTCAGGCTGCGCGGGGGCCACAGTTCCTCGCCGCGCTCTACGCGGTCCTGCGCGACCCGCACCAGCAGCGCCGAGGCTGCGTCCAGGTCGCCCAGCGTATAGGTCAGTTCCAGGTCCACCGCTAGAGCCCCGGCACGCCGATTTTGCTCAGCCCCGCGTTGAGGCGCGCGGTGTCCAGCCCGCCCTGGTCGATGTGGCGCACCACGCCCTGCGCGTCGATAAACACGGTGCGCGGAATCCCCGTGACCTGATAGGCGATGGCCGTCGCCACGCCGGGGTCTTGCAGGTTGGGGTAGGTCAGGCCGTACTGCCGGGCAAAGTCGCGGGCATTTTGCGGCTTCGTTTCGTTGAACAGAATGCCGAGCACGGCGGGCGCGCCGGGGTGGGCAGCAAGTTTGGCGAAGAGCGGCGCTTCCTCGCGGCACGGGCCGCACCACGACGCCCAGAAGTTCAGCACCACGGGCCGGCCCCGGTAGTCGGCGAGCGCGACCGGCTGCCCGTCCAGGCCCGTCAGATTGAACTGCGGCGCCGGTTTGCCCACCAGCGGCCCGTTCGCCGCGTTGCCCGCCGGTTTCAGCAGCGCCCAGCCCAGGCCCCCCACCAGCGCGGCGGCCAGCAGCGGCGGCAGGGCGCGGGTCCAGGCGGGGCGGGCAGGGGAGGCGGGCGCAGGCTCGGTCATGCTGAGGGCGAGTGTACGGCCTGGGGCCGATTTATTTGCCCCGGCGCTGCGGCCAGTTCTGCTCGATTTCGCGCAGGTGCCGGATGCGCTCGGCGGTGCCGGGGTGGGTCTGGAGGAACGCGCCGGGGTCGTCGCGCTTGACGCTGTTTTCGTCGGCGTTCTCGTCCTCGGTTTCCAGGCGGGCGAGCACGTCGCGCAGCGGTTTGGTGGTCCCGTAGCGCTCCATCAGGAAGCGGCCCGCCACCTCGTCGGACTGGGTTTCGGACTGGCGCGAGTAGCCGTTTTTCAGCAGCCAGGTCGGCACCGCCGCCGCGAAGGTGCTCGCGCCGATCAGGTCGCCGGTCACGGCGGTGGTCAGCAGGGTCAGGCCCAGGCCCTGGTAGATGCTCGACAGGCTGTGGCGGTGGGTCACGTGCCCGGTTTCGTGTGCCAGGACGCCCATCAGCTCGCGGTCGCTGTGGGCGAGTTTGACCAGTTGCTCGGTCATCACCACCGTGCCGCCGGGCAGGGCAAAGGCGTTGGTGCCGATGCTGCCGCTCGGCGCCGGGCTGTCCTTGTCGCCGTTTGCCTGCGGGGTGCCGTCGCGCAGCAGCAAGCGGTAGGGGTAGCCGCCCCCCGCCCACTGCGCCACGTCCTTGAATTCGCGCTGCAACTGCGCCTGCCGCGCCGCGCTGAGGTGGGTGGGCCCCATGAAGGTGCCGTTGTCGAGCACTTCGATGGCGCTCGTGTCGAAGGAGGTCAGCACGCTGCGTGGGGTGGCGGCGGCGGCGCTGCGGGCCATGGCGGGCAGGCCGTAGGTCAGGAAGCCCCACACGAACAGCCCCAGGGTCACCACCGCGCCGAGCGTGAGCCCCCAGTCCGATTCCAGCCGCCGCACCCCGCGCAGGCCCCGGTTGCGGCCCACGGCGGCTTCCAGCGCCGTAATCGCCCGGTCGTCGTTCGTCTCGAAGCGGCCTCCGTCCGGCAGCTTGACCACCCGGCGCACCCCGGCGAGCGGCGGGTCGAACTGCACCTGCCGCAGCGGCCACTGCTGCTCGCTGCCCGGCTCCCCGTCGGTGGGAGCGACGCGCAGCACGGCCAAGGGCGCCCCACTGCTGAGGTCTCCACTGCCCAGCACCCGCAAGGTGGCGGCGCGGTCACGGCTGCTGCGCCCGTCGAAGTACACGCCCTCGACCCCCTGGGCAAAGGGAGCGGCGAGGGACTGGCTGGTCGGCGTCGGCGTGGGCGTGGGCGTGGTCATGGTGGCCTCCGCCGCTCACGGTACGCCACCGCGCCCCGCTGCGGGGTGAGGGCGGGAAGAGAGTGCCCAGAATCCGAACGTCATCCCAATTGAACGTCGAGCCGGGCCAAAGTGAAATCTGCCATGCTGGCAGCCGTATGACCTCCGCGCCCGTTCCCTCTGCCTCGGCGTACACCTACGGTCCCCAGGCGGCCCGCAACCCGGACCTCGAAGTGCTGCTCACCGACGGCCAGGGCGGCTTTGCCCTGAGCAGCCTCGCCGGGGTGCCCACCCGCTGCCACGCGGGGCTGGTGGTCAGCCAGCAACCCCCGGTGTCGCGCTTTTGCCACCTCGTTTCGCCGTTTGAGCGGCTGGAAGTCGGCGGCGAGAGCGTGGACCTGCACGCGCTGGAAGTCGCGCCCGGCGTGTTCGAGGGCCGGGGACTGGGCCTGCTGACCGGGGCGACGGTCTGGGACCTGCTGCCCGAGCGCGAGCAACTGTGGCGCGGCGTGTGGGTGCGGCGCCACGCCTGTATGCCGCAGGACTCGGGCGCACTGGTGCTGCTCTACGAGGTGCGCTCGCGCCAGAGCGTGACCCTGACGCTGGGCGGCTTTTTCGTGGACCGCGGCATGCACGCCGTGCACACCGCGCCGCCCCGGCTTCAGTTCACGCCGCTGGGCTCGGAGGTCCGGGTGCAGGGCGAGCGCGCCACCCGTGTCACCTTGCAGCTTCGGCCCGAACTGGCGACGGGCGCTGTCCCCGCGCAGCCGCTCATTCAGGCGCTCACGCCGCAGCCTTTCGCGCAGCGGGTCTACTACCGCGCAGACGCCACGCGGGGCGAAACGCCGCACGACGTGACGCTGGGCTGCCCGCTGTGGTCAGTGACCCTGCCGCCCGGTGGGGGCGAGGTCGCGCTGGTCGTGCAGGGCGTGACCCCCACGACAGCTCCCGTCCCCGACCCCTGGACCGCCTTCGAGGCCGAGCGTGTCCGCCGCCGGGGCCTGGCCGAGCGGGCGTGGCAGACGACCGGCGTGCGCGACGAACTGGTGGCGACGCTGGCGGTGGCCGCCGACGCCTACCTCGTGCGGCGCGGGCAGGAGACCAAGCGCGGGTCAGGCAAAGGTGGTGCCAGCAAGGGAACGCCCCGTGGCCTGAGTGTCATCGCCGGGTATCCCTGGTTCGCCGACTGGGGCCGCGACGCCATGATTGCCCTCTCGGGCCTGACTCTGGTGACGGGCCGGTTTGAGGACGCCCGCGAGCTGCTGCTGACTTTTCTGGGCCAGCGGCGCCGGGGACTCATTCCCAACCATTTCGACGAGTCAGGTCAGGGCGCCGGGTACAACACGGTAGCACGTCCGCTGTGGCTGGCGGTGGCGCTCGAACGCTACGCCCGCACCACTGGCGATGCACTGTTCGTGCGGCAGGCGCTGCCGATGCTGCGCGAACTGCTCGGCTCGCTGGTGCAGGGGACCGACTATGGCATCGGCATGGACCCCGCCGACGCGCTGCTGCGGGCGGGCGAACCGGGCGTGCAGCTCACCTGGATGGACGTGAAAATCCATGACTGGGTGGTCACGCCCCGCCACGGCAAGCCGGTGGAGATTCAGGCACTGTGGCTCGCGGCGCTGGGGGCCGAGCTGCGGCTCTCGCAGGCGCTCGGCGAGCCTCCCCGCTACGCGGCGGTGCTGGAGCGCGCCCACCACTCGTTCAAGGCGCAGTTCTGGAACCACGCCGCCGACCTGACCGCCGCGCCCACCGCCACGCTGCTCGGCCTGGGCCAACTCGGCAGCTCGCTCGGCGGGGCGCTGAGCGACGCCCTGGACGGCGACTTCGTGCTCGACGACGAGCCCCGGCGCGACACCTCGTCCGACGCACTGCTGACTGTGGGGGGACGGCCAGGGTCCGGCCCAGTCCAGTCCACGACCGGGGCCAGCGAGCTCGGCGTGGGCCACCGCCCCGGCGCGGCCCCGGCTCAGCCGGCGGTGCTTGCCGACGTGATTCAGCCCTCCGGCGAGCAGGACCTGTCGGTGCGGCCCAACGCGGTCATCGCGCTGGCGCTGGCCGACACTCCGGTGGTGGACGAACAGCTCGACGCGGTGCTCGCCCAGACCGAGCGCGAGCTGCTCACCCCGGTGGGCCTGCACACCCTCTCGCCGCACGACCCGCGCTACCTCGGCAACTATGGCGGCCCGCAACTGCTGCGCGACGCGGCCTACCACCAGGGCACCGTCTGGCCCTGGCCGCTGGCGTCTTACGTGGAGCTGCTGCTTTCACGCGGCGAACTCAACCGCGCCCGCGCCGCCCTCGCTGGCCTGACCGGGCACGTCTGGGAAGCGGGCATCGGGCATGTCTCGGAAGTGTTCAGTGGCGACGCGCTCACGCCGGGCGGCTGCCCCTTTCAGGCGTGGAGCGTGGCCGAGCTGCTGCGGGCTCACGTGCTGGTCAGCCTCAGCGAAGCGCAGGCCCACGAGCAGGCGCGGCAGACCCACACCCGCTGACACAAATTCACTGAGAGCGGCGCGTCCGGTCGCCTTTTTCTGTTCTTAGTCGGGACACTTACTCCCTTGACGTAGGGCGGACACCAACCCTAGCATCGCCGGGATGTCGCTCCTGACCCTTCCCCCGCAGGCCACCGAGGTCGGGCTGGCGGTGGACGTGGCGGCCTTCGCCATGCACGCGGGCGAGTTGCGGGTGCTGCTGGTGCAGCGCGGCGAGTTGCCCCACGCCCAGACCTGGGCACTGCCGGGCGGCTTCGTGCAGCCGGGCGAGGAACTGCATGAGGCGGCGCTGCGCGAACTGAGGACCGAAACGAGCGTCAGCCTGGAGCCCCGGCACCTGGAGCAGTTTTTTACCTTCGGCGAGGTGGGGCGCGACCCGCGCGGGCGCGTCGTAAGCGTGGCGCACCTCGCCGTCTTGCCGCACGGCACGGTGGAGGCGCGCGCAGGCGGGCACACCGTGGGGGCCGAGTGGCTCGCCGCGCACACGCCTCCGGCGCTCGCCTTCGACCACCAGGCGATTCTGGACCGCGCCATCAAGCGGCTGCAACTGCGGCTCGACTACGCCAACCTCGCGCTCGAATTTCTGCCCGACACCTTCACCCTGCCCGAGCTGCAAGGCGTGTACGAGGCCATTGGCCACCGCGAACTCGACAAGCGTAATTTCCGTAAGCGCATTCTCGCCGCCGGCATCCTGACCCCCTGCGGCGAGCGGCGCAGCGGCGTGGGACGGCCCGCGCAGCTCTACCGCCGCGCCAAAGGCACCCGCACGGCGGCGCTGTAAGAAAGGGCCGCGCTGTAGCATGGCCCGGTGAGCGCCGCGCCTCCTGCCGACCCCGCCGCCCAGATCACGGCCAGCTTTCAGAGCATGTTGCCCGACCTGGGGCTGGGCGGTCTGCTCGGCCTCGCCGCTGGGTACGCGGTCAGGGTGGTGGGCCGCGTCGCACTGCTGGTCGTCGGCCTCGCCTTTATCGTCGTGCAACTGCTCGCGCACTACGGCGTCGTCACGGTGGACTGGCTGCAACTCCAGACGCTCACCGAGCCGTGGTTGCGCGAGGGTCGCGAGAACTTCGGTGGCTGGTTTTCCCGGGTGTTTCTCGCCAACCTGCCCTTTGCCGGGGCGTTCGCGGCGGGCTTCGTGCTGGGACTGCGGCTGCGGTAGAAGCAGGCCAAAAAAAAGGCCGAAGCGTGTAGCCTCGGCGTTCTTCTTGGATGTGATGTTTCAATCGTCGCTGCTGCGGGCAATCCCTAGCACGTTCATGAACTGCGCGAGCGCCATCGCAAAGCCCGCCACGTAGGTCAGGGCCGCTGCGGTGAGCACCTTTTGCGCGCCCGCCTGCGCTTCACCGCCGCCGCTGATACCGCGCCCGTTGAGGTATTGCAGCGCCCGGCGGCTGGCGTCGAATTCCACCGGCAGGGTCACGAGGTGAAAGAGCAGCGCCCCGCCGAACAGAATCGCGCCGAGCCACAGCAGGCCGGTGCTGTGAACAAAGATGCCGATCATCAGCAGCAGGGGCGCGAAGTTCATGCCGAGGCTCAGCGGCACCGCCATCTGGCCGCGCAGCACCAGCGCCGGCATCCGCACCTTGTCCTGCACCGCGTGCCCGACCTCGTGCGCCGCCACCGCCATCGCGCCGATGCTGGGCACGCCGTAGGTGGACTCGGAGAGCCGCACGACCTTTTGCTGCGGGTCGTAGTGGTCGGTGAGGTCGCCCGGCACCGCCTCTACCGGCACATTGTGCAGGCCGTTTTCGTCCAGCATCATCCGGGCGACCTCGGCCCCGGTCAGGTTGCGCGGGTTGCGAATGTTGCCCCATTTTTTGTAAGTATTGCTCAGATACGCCTGAATCACCAGCGAGGCGACGAAGATCAGCAGAATCAGCGGGGTATACGGGCCAAAAAACATGGTCTTTCCTCCTGTTCAAATCTTAGCGTCCCCCACTCAAGTCCCATGAGAAAAATGCCCTCCCAGTTGACTCCGGGTTTACTTCGGCCAAGCCAGCGCCGGATGCGTAACGGCGGGCCAGCGGACCGGCAATTCGCGCTTCCCGAGCCGCGCCACCGGCACGACCCCGACTCCCGCACCGCAAATCCAGGCCCGCGTGACCTGCGGCAGTTCGGAAACGTGCACCGGCCGCTCCTCATGCGGGTGCCCGGCGAGCCAGAGCGCCCGCGTCGTTCCTGGTAGCCCGCCCGTCGGCACGACCAGCCGCCCGCCGAAGTCCAGCACCGGCGAGGTGCGCGAGCCGTCCACCACGTGTCCCGCCGCGTCGGTCAGCCAGCCTTCAAAGGCCTCCGCCGCCGTCGCCTGCGCCCCCGCCAATCGGTAGGGCAGATAATTCCCGGTCTTGTGCGCCGCGAGTTGCGGGTGTGTCTGCCAGTCGGTGAGGACGACCGCCACGCCGCCCAGGGGCCGGGGGCCGGTGTTCAGGGGCCGAAACTGGTGAAAGGTGCCCTCGTCGGTCACGGTGACGCGCAGCAGGTGCGTGCCAGCGGGCAAGGCGGGCAGGTGCTCGTCCGGTGCAGGCAGCCCTAGAACCGCGCACGTTCCCGCCAGCCGCGCCCAATGCTCCGGCCACAGCAGCGCCGCGCCCTCCTGAAGACGCACGGTGGTGAAGGCGGAGAAGCCGTGGATGGTGGCTGGATGCTGGTTGAGAGAGGGGCGCAGGTCTTTTTCCATCACCCCTCACCCCTCAGCGCAGCGGACCCAGCAACAGCCCGCAGCCAGTTGCCGAGCAGCACCCGTCCCGCCGGGCTCAGCACGCTTTCGGGATGAAACTGCACGCCCCAGGCGGGTTTTCCAGGCACCGCCAGCGCCATAATCTCGCCCCCTTCACTGCGGGCCGTCACCAGTTCGTCGGGTAGCCCGCGCACGACGAGCGAGTGGTAGCGCCCGAAGGCCGCGCCGTTTTCAATCCCGGCAAACAGCCCCGCGCCGCCGTGCTGCACGCGCTCGGGCCGCCCATGCACCGGCTCGGCGCGTTCAACGCGGCCACCCAGCACTTCCCCCAGCGCTTGATGCCCCAGGCACACGCCCAGCAGCGGCACGCCGCGCTCCAGGCACCGCCGGGTCAAGGCGAGTGTGCAGCCGCTCGTCTGCGGAGTGCCGGGGCCGGGACCGACGAGCACGGCGTCGGGGCGGCTCGCCAGCAGCGTTTCTGCGTCCTCGTCCTGGCTCCGCACATCCACCATCGCCCCCAGCGCGAGCAAGTCGTGGGCGAGGTTCCAGGTAAACGAGTCGCGGTTGTCGAGCACCAGCACCCGCAGCGGCGTCTGTGCCTGCTTGGGCACGGGTGGTGGCGTCCAAGGCCGACCCGGCACCGGGGGCTGCCCCGCCTGCGCCGGTCTGCCGGGCACCCCCGCCAGCACGCTGAGGAGGGCCTGCGCCTTGTGGACCGTTTCGCGGGCCTCGCGGGCCGGGTCGGCGTCGATGACGGTGCCGCCGCCCGCACGGACGGTGACGGTCCAGCGGGGAGGCGTTGCTGGCGAACCTGCCGCCGTATCCAGCACAAATTCCGCCGTCCGAATCAGAATATTTACGTCCACCCGTCGCCCGCTCACCAGCCCTGCGCCGCCGGTGTACCAGCCGCGCGGCCCCGGTTCCAGCGCGGCAATCGCGTCCATCACGCGGGCTTTGGGGGCGCCGGTAATCGTGCCGCCGGGGAAAGTGGCGGCGAGCAGGTCTGGCAGCGTCAGGCCCGCGCGGGCGGTGGCCGTGACCTCCGAAACGAGGTGCATGACGTGGCTGTAGCGCTCCACCAGCATCAGGTCGGGCACGCTCACTGTGCCGGGGGCTGCTACCGCGCCCAGGTCGTGGCGCACGAGGTCCACCAGCATGGTGTGCTCGGCCACTTCTTTGGGGCTGGCGCGCAGCTCGGCTTCGAAGGCGGCGTCTTCCTCCGGCGTGTCGCCGCGCCGCCGCGTGCCGGCAATCGGGCGGGCGCTGATGCCGCCGCCTTCCGACACGGCCCAGTCCACCAGCCGCTCGGGGCTGCACGACACGACGACTTCGTTGCCCATGTCCAGAAAGGCCATGAACGGACTCGGATTCACCTCGCGCAGCCGCAGGTACGCCGCCAGCGGGTCGCCCTGCGCCGGGGCCGACACGCCGCGCGACAGGTTGACCTGATACACCTCGCCCGCCCGAATCAGCTCCTGCACGGCCCGTACGCCCGCCGGATAGTCCACGTCGTCCGCGCCGAAGTCGCCCACCGTCAAGCTCGGCAGGGGCGCGGGGTCGCTCGCCAGCAGCGCCGCCCAGTCCAGATGCGGCTCGCCCACGACGCTCAGGGTGCCGGCCTCCCGGTCCCACACCAGCCCGGACGGGTAAAAACCCCACCACTGCGCCGGGCCGCTCGCCGGGTGCGCCGCCAGACCGAACTCGCGGGCCGCCTCATACTTCAGGCCGCCGAGCCAGGCGGGAAAAAAGGCGTCGGGGGCAGGAAGTTCGGGGAGGGTGTGCTGCACGCAGGTCGGCGCGGCGCTCAGGAAGGTGAAACGGGCGTAGGGCAGCACCGGCCCCAGCGATTCGAGCAGGGCGATGCCGGGCAGGCCAGCGGCGCGGAGGCGGAGGAGGGCGTCGGCGGGGGAGAGCACGGGGAAAAGGGTAAAGGGTGGGAGGGGGGCGTGGGGGCTATGGCTTTAGCTTTTGGCCCCAACCCCAAACCCCTATCCCCACAGGGGACAGGGGCTTTGACGCTGGCGCTGTGCAAATGGTGATGATTTCGCTTGGCAGGCGATGTTCTTCAAGTGCGCGGGCTGGTGTAGATGCTCGTGATTTCTATGGACGCGAGGCCCGTGCGCTTACAGCGCCCGACGGCCCTGGCATTCTGCGTTTCGCGATTTTCTGGGGGGAGTGGAAACCGCAGCCAAAGCATTTTTCGTCCCTCTCCCCTTGCGGGAGAGGGCCTTGCCGTAGGCAAGGGGTGAGGGGGCATCCAGACCCGCGCCAACGGAATCTCACCCCGTCACCCCCCTAAACCCCACTCCCCAGCCGCCTCTCCAACCCCGCCTTCACCCCTTCCCACTCGTCCGCCAACACGCTGAAAATCACCGAGTCGCGGGCGTAGCCGTCGGGCCGGACCTGGTACTGGCGCAGCGTGCCCTCGCGCACCGCCCCTAGCTTGTCCAGCGCGCGCAGGCTACGGGCGTTGCGGCTGTCCACCTTGAACTGCACGCGGCCCGCGCCCAGCACCTCGAAGGCGCGGGCGAGCAGCAGCAGCTTGGATTCGGGGTTGGCGAAGGTGCCGCGCCCGGCGGGCAGCAGCATGGTGCCGATTTCCAGCCAGCGGTCGTCGGGCCGGGCCTCGCTGTAGCTGATGCGGCCCAGCACCGTTTCGTCCGGCCCCAGCACCGCCCAGTTCACGCGGTGGGGCAGGCTGTTGAGCCGCTCGATGTGCGCGGCCCACTCTTCCGGCGTGTTCGTCTGCGGACCGCCGCGGGCCAGAAATTCGACCGTCTGCGCGTCGGCTCCGGCGCACATTCCGGCGGCGTGGACGGCACTCAGCGGCACGAGGGCAACGAAACGGCCCCGCATCTCTACGGGGCGCGTCCAGTCTTCGGCGGGGGCAGGGTGTGAGGGCAGCATGGCTCAGGCTACCGCCGTTAGCGGGATGCGGGCACCGCTGCTCCGTCGGCGCCGTCTTCGTCACCGGGACGTTGCGGCGGCTGGGGCTTGCTCACGGTCTGGCGGCCTGTGAGCGCACGGCCCAGCGTCACCTCGTCGGTGTATTCCAGCGAGCCGCCCACCGGCACCCCGTAGGCGATGCGGCTGATGGCGGCGCCGAGCGGTTCGAGCAGCCGCTGAAGGTAGAGCGCGGTGGCGTCGCCCTCCACCGTTGTGCCAGTCGCCAGAATCACTTCCATGCCTTGCCCCACGCGGGGCAGCAGCGGCTTGATGTGCAGCTTGTCGGGGCCGACGCCGTTCATCGGGCTCAGAACGCCGTGCAGGACGTGGTAGAGCCCCCGGTACTCGCCGCTGCGCTCCAGCGCAATCACGTCGCCGGGTTCTTCCACCACGCAGATGGTGCGCTGGTCGCGGCTGGGGTCGGCGCACACGTCGCACTTCTCGGCGTCGGTGATGTTGAAACAAATCGGGCAGACGTGCAGGTCGCGCTTGGCTTCGAGCAGGGCGGAGGCGAGGCGCTCGATGTCCTCACGCGGCTGCTCGAACAGGTGAAAGGCGAGTCGCTGCGCGCTCTTGGGGCCGATGCCCGGCAAGCGTGACAGCTCGCGGATGAGGGACACGAGGGAAGGCGGATATTTCATTTTGCGCCTCCGGCACGTCTAAAAGTCTGAGGGTCTAAGAGTCCAAGAGAGGGAGCCCTTAGACCCTCAGACTGTTTGACCCTCAGACGACCAAGCGCCAGCGCGGTCACACTCAAAAGCCGGGCAGTCCCAGGCCCGCCGTCGCTTCGCGCTGCAAGCCCTCGGCCTTCTCGGCGGCGTCGTTGATGGCGGCCAGAATCAGGTCTTCCAGAGCTTCCACGTCGTCGCCGTCCACCGCTTCGGGCTTGATTTTCAGGCTGGTCACCTTGCCGTGCCCGTTCATCTGCACCGTCACCAGGCCGCTCGCGGTGCCTTCCACCGACTGCGCCGCCAGTTCGTCCTGAATCTTGCCAGCCGCGACCTGCGCCTGCTGCATCTGCTTCATCAACTTCTTCATGTCCATGACCGTCAGTCTAGCGGCTGGCCTCTCACGGCGGCATGACCCGGACCACCGTTGGAGGACAAGCCGCTACGCCGCCACTTTGTGCCAGCAGAGGAAGACAAAACTGGCAAACGCAACGGCGAGTAACCTTATGAATGCCGTTTGCTCACTTTGACCTGTCAAATGTTAGGCTGAGGACGATGAAATCTCCGGCCTACCGTCTGGACGCGCTTGACGAGCGGATTTTGCAGGAATTGCAGCAGGACTCGCGCCTGAGTATGCGCGAACTCGGGCGGCGCATCGGGCTTTCGGCGCCCGCCGTGACCGAGCGGGTGCGGCGCCTGGAGGAAGCGGGCGTGGTGCTGGGCTACGGCGTGCGCGTGGCCGCCAAACCGCTGGGGCGCGCCATCAGCGCCTTTATCGGCGTGAAGGACTCGGGCCGCAATGACCCGGCGCTCGTCCGCTGGGCCAGGGAGCGCGACGGCGTGCTGGAATGCCACTCGGTGACCGGCGACAACTCCTGCATGCTCAAGGTTGCCGTGGCGGACGTGGCCGAACTGGAAGTGCTGCTCGGAGAACTGATTGACCTGGGCTTTACCTGCGACACGTCCATCGTGCTCAGCACGCCTCTGGAAGGGAAGCTGCTGCTGCCTCCGCAGGAAGATTGACGGCAAAGAGCGGCGGGCCGAGAGTTCGTCCTCTCCGCCCGCTGCTGCTGCTCTCCGGTGTTTAGCGGCGTCCGCCAAACATCCCAATAAGGTCGTTCAGCGCGTTGCCGTCACCGTCGCGGTCCAGCGTGCGGTTGAGGGTGCCGAGCAGGTCGCCCTGACCGCCCATTTGAGCTTGGCCCATCTGTGCCTGACCCATCTGGGGCTGCTGCGCTGCGTTGCCCGCCGGAAAGCCGGGGAACATCTGGCCGCCGCCCATGCCGGTGTTCTGGTTCTGAGACTGCGGCATCTGTGCTTGCGCCTGACCCCCGCCGAGCATCCCGCCCAGCACACTGCCGAGGCCGCCCGCCGCGCCGCCACCGAGCAGCCCGCCGAGGATGGAGCCGAGGCCCCCGCCCAGACCGCCGCCCATGCCACCAGGAAGGCTCATGCCGCCGCCCGACTGTCCGCCCATGTTGCCGCCCATCTGCCCACCCTGGGCACGGGAGCGGTTGCTGAGGTAGCTCAGAATCAGGGGCGCGACCATCATCAGAATCTGCATCGCCATCTGGGGGTCAATGCCCGCCCGCTGGCCGATGGCGTTGGCCGCCGCCTGCTGCTGCCCGCCGAACACGTGGCCCAGGATTTTCTGGCCCTCGTTCATGTCGGGTGTCTGCCCCTGCTGAAAGCCGAGCATGGCGCTGTCGTCGTGCTGGCCGACCGCCGACGCGAGCGCGTCCAGGCCGCCGGGCTGGGTCGCGTTGCGGGTCATCGCGCCGAGCAGCAGCGGCACAGCCGCTTCCAGCGCCGCTTCGGTCTGCTGGGGGGTGGTGCCGAGTTGGTTGCCGACCGTCTGCTGTGCCTGACCCATGCCGCCGAGCATGTTGAAAATGTCCATCATGGTGGGTGTCCTCCTGAGATGAAGTGAAATCGGCTCAGCGTAGGGTGAGGGCGTGAAGGTGGGGGCAGAGCCGGGTTGCGCGTTCGTTTAGGCGGTGGGGTGCCCCCTGCCGACTGCCGCTAGAAACCGCCGTGCCTCCCCTGGCGAACGCAGGCGCACCAGGCGCAAGTGAGGAAATTCGGCGGCGAGGGCGGGAGTCTCCTGCCTTCTCCGCCAGTGGGTTTTCCAGAACCAGCGTAAGGGGCCTTCGGGGTCTAGAAGCGCCCCGCGCCATGTTTCGCGGTTGCCGTTCCAGAGTTCCTGCTGCGTCAGCACTCGCCATAGAGTTCGGCGGACGAGACGCGAATACACCAACCACGCAGGAAAATCCAGCCAGATGAGCGTGTCCGCCCGCGCCCAGCCGAGGTCGCGGGCCTTGCCATAGTTCCCGTCCATGACCCAAGCGGGCTGGGACGTGAAGGTATCCACCCGGGCGCGGAAGCGGCCCAGCGGGGCCATCTGCCAGTTCGCTTCGTGGTTCCAGGCGTCCTGCTCGCCGTGGGGCAGGCCGAGCCGCTGCGCCAGTGCACGGGCAAACGTCGTTTTGCCGCTGCCGGTGGTTCCGATGACGATGATGCGGAGCATGGGCAGAGTTCAGCACGGACGCCCCCCGCGCCCATGAGCCATCTGGCCGATGCGCCCGCGCTCCGGCCCTGCCTATCCTTCACGTTCCACAGTTCGGCACAACTGGGGTGGAGGTGGCTTTGAATGATTTTTTGAGTATTCCGGCGGTCAATGCCGGTCTGTATCTCGCGCTCGCCCGGCTGGGGTTCCGGCGGCAGTTCGCGTACCTGCAAGCGGCGCTGTGGGGGTTGGTCACGAATCTGTTTTTCGGGCTGCTGCGGATTTCTATTTTGCTGGCGCTGTTTGATGGGCGGCCCCAGGTGGCGGGGCTGACGGGCGGCGACGCGGTGACGTATGTCGCGCTGACGCAGACGTTTATCGCGTCGTTTTCGCTGTTCGGGTGGTCGGAGTTCATGCGGACCATTCACCGGGGCGAGGTGGCGACCGACCTGCTGCGTCCGCTGGACCTGCTGGCGTCCTGGGCGGCGCAGGATGCGGGCCGGGCGGCGGGACAGTTCGTGCTGCGCGGGCTGCCGATGCTGGTGCTCTTTGCGCTGCTGTGGGGGGCGCGGATGCCCGCTTTGCCGCCTGAGACGCTATTGAGCGTGGTGCCCGCGTGGGCGTGCGGCTTCGCCTACCGCTTTCTGGTCAACTGCGCCGCCTTCTGGTCGCCGGACGCGGTGGGCATCGGGCGCTTCGCCTGGGTGCTGCTGGGGCTGGGCTGCGGGTTTCTGATGCCGCTGCGCCTGTTTCCCGACTGGCTGCGGGCGGCGCTGGCGTGGACGCCGTTTCCTTCCATGCTCAACACCACCGTGGAGCTGTGGCTGGGCCTGAAAACCGGCGCGGCGGCGTGGGGAGCACTCGGCGTGCAGATGGGCTGGACCGTGGCTTTGCTGGGGCTGTGCGCCTGGGTGCTCCGGCGGGGCCTCGGGCGGCTGGAGGTGGCCGGTGGGTAGGGCGTCAATGGGTGATGGACGAAGGTTGATGGAAGGGGGAGCCAGAGCTGATGCGTGACCCCCATCATCCATCACCCCTCTACCATCTCCGGCTCTACTTCCTGCTGCTGCGCGCGCAGGCCCGGTCGCAGCAGGTCTACCGCCTGTCCTTTGCGCTGGACGCGCTGGCCGCCGCGCTTATCACGTTTACCGAGTTCATGGCGTTTGTGCTGGTGCTGCCCCGCTTTGGGGGCCTGGGCGGGTGGACACTGCCCGAGGTGTCGCTGCTCTACGGCCTTGCAGAACTGAGTTTCGTGGTGATGGACATGCTGTTTGGCGGCTTTGACGCGCCCAACATGAGCCAGCAGGTCCGCAGCGGCAGTTTTTCCACCTTCCTGCTGCGGCCCTTGCCGTTGCCGCTGCAAGTCTTCGGGTCGGACTTCGCGCTGCGGCGGGTTACGCGGGTGCTGCTGGCGGTGGGCATCGTGGCGTATGCCGTGTCGGGGCTGGACATCTCGTGGACGCCCGCTGATATTGCTCTGCTTGTGGGCAGCGTGCTCGGCATGACTGCCTTTTTCGGTGGCCTGTTCGTCATCGGCGGCACGCTGACCTTCTGGACAGTGGAGAGCGTGGAGGCGATGAACGTGCTCACCTACGGGGGCCGTTCGCTGATTTCGTACCCGATGGACATTTACGGGACGTTCCTGCGTAAGACCTTCACCTACGTTATCCCCGCCGCCTTTCTCTCGTATTTTCCCGTGCTGCATGTGCTGGGCCGCCCGTTGCCCGACGGCTTGCCTGAGTGGGCGGCTTTCCTTCCCTTGCCTGCCGGAGTGCTGGTGCTGACACTTGCCTTCGCCTTCTGGCGGGTGGGGGTGCGGCGGTACGTGGGCACGGGGAGTTGATGGTGCTCGTCTTTTCTCCATCCACCATCAGGCCGTCAGGCCGAACCTCTCCACCATCTCCCCTCCGAAGGAGCCACCCATGATTGAAGTGCGCCACCTGTGCAAGTCGTTCGCCCGCAAACCCGCCGTGCAGGACATTTCGTTTTCCATTCCGGCGGGCGAAATCGTGGGGTATCTGGGGCCGAACGGAGCGGGCAAATCCACCACCATCAAGGTGCTGACCGGGCTGCTGGTGCCCGACTCCGGCGAGGTGCGGGTGGGCGGTTTGGTGCCGTGGAAACAGCGGCGGCAGCATGTGGCGCGGCTGGGCGCGGTGTTCGGGCAGCGCACGACGCTGTGGTGGGACCTGCCGGTGCGCGAGTCGCTGGAGTTGCTGCGGCATGTGTACCGCGTGCCCGCTGCCCGTTTTGCCGAGAACCTCGCCGGCTTTACCGAGCTGCTGGAGCTGGGGCCGTTTCTGAACACCCCGGCGCGGGCGCTCTCGTTGGGGCAGCGGATGCGGGCCGACCTCGCGGCGGCGCTGCTACACGACCCCGAACTGCTGTTTCTGGACGAACCGACGGTGGGGCTGGACGTGGTGGCAAAGGAGCGCATCCGCGAATTTGTCAAAGCGGTCAATGCCGAGCGCGGCGTCACCGTGCTGCTCACCACCCACGACCTCGGCGACGTGGAGCGGCTCGCGCGCCGGGTGATGATGATTGACACCGGGCGGCTGCTGTTCGACGGCCCGCTCGCAGAGTTGCAGGCCCGCTACGGCGGCGAGCGGGAACTGTGGGTGGAATTTGAAAAAGCCCCCGCGCAGCCCGCCCTGCCCGGCCTCACGCTGCTGGGGCAAGACGGCCCGCGCGTGCGCTACGGCTTTTCCGGGGCCGCCGCCGCGCCCATCGCGCAGGTGACGGCGCTGGCCCCGGTGCGCGACCTCGCCGTCAAGGAGCCGGAGGTGGAAGCGACCATCCGGCGGATTTACGAGGGGAACCTGCTGGGGAGCAGAAGCGTAAGGGAGGGATGACCGCACCTGAAGATTCCCGCTCACGCCTTGCGCCGCAGCCGTTCACACTTCCACTGTGGCTGAGCGTGCCGCTGCTGCTCGGACTGCTGATGTATGGCGCGGACACGGCCCTGCACGCCGTCGCGTGGCCGGGACAGCTCGGAGGCGTGCTGGGGGCAGTGCTGGCGCTGTGCGGCGTCGTTTTCACCTGGCGCCGCCGGGCGCCTTCCGCGCCAGGAGCGTTTTTCGGTGCCTACGTGCTGATGAAGGCGTGGGCGCGGCTGGACCCTGCCGCCGCCAACGGCACGCTGGCGGGCAGGTCTCTCATCTGGCCGGTGCTGTTGTCGCTGCTGGTGGGGTGCTGGCTGGTGTTCTCCGACAAAGTTTTCTCTGATGGGAAGTCGCACCCTGCCTGACCGCTTCGGCTTGCAAGTGGAACCCGAGATTCAGGAGGCCTGGCGGCGGACCTTCGATACAGTTCGCTCGCTGTCGTGACCTTCAGCGAGTTTGTCTTGCCACTCATGCTGGTGGGGTGGCTGGCGCGGCGCAGGCAACCGCGAGACTTCCTTTCACCTCACCGTTAGACCGGCTGCCTACCTTCCGCGCAGGAGGCCTGCTTATGACCAAGACCCTGCTGTCCGCCCTCGCCGCCCTGCTCCTGTCCACTGCCGCTTTCGCTCAGACGGCCCCGACCCCAGTCCATGCTGCACCGACCCAGACCGCATCTTCCCAGACGGCCCCGACGACTTCGACCCACACCCCGAAGGCCCGCACAGCTACGCCCCGGACCACCGCGCCGCTGCCCACGGCCCCGGTAAACGTCAACACTGCCACCGCCGCGCAGCTCATGACCCTGCCGGGCGTGAGCAACAAGATTGCCGCCGAGATCATCAAGGACCGGCCCTATAAGAACGCCGCCGAGCTGGTCAAAAAGGTCAAAGGCATCGGCAAGAACAACGTCAAGCCGATGACGCCTTACCTCGCCTTCTGAAGATTGCAGCCACCGTCTAAAGAGAACGCCGGGGGAGACCCGGCGTTGTTGCTGGTTGGAACCCGCGCGCTGCTCGGCGCATATTCGGGGCATGACTCGCCCTGACCGCTTTGGCCTGGAAGGTGCGCCTGAAATCCGAAAGGCGCGGCGCCGGCCCTTTGGACGTGGCCCCTTCGCCACGGTTCTGCTGGCCCTCCTCGCGCTGAGCGGCGTTGCAGGACTGTTGGCGGCGAAAAGCTGGTACGGAGACCTTGGGGGCGTCGTCGCCCTGCTGTGCGCCGTGCTGGGGCTGGTGCAGCAGCGGCGCGGCGGGCTGAGCGACAACGGCGCGCTGTGGTGGTACGTGACCGGCTTTTTCACCCTGACGCTCTGGCAACGGCTCGACCGCCTGCCGCAGCCACCCCTGACGGGCACGCTGGTCTGGACTGTGCTGATGAGCATCGGCCTGCCCGCACTGCTGCTGTGGTGGCTGCGGCGGCGTTAGCCCCTCAGCGAATCGCCGGCAGCTCGTCCTGCGGATGCTCGGGTACGGCAGGCGGCGTCACCGGCACCCCGGCGTCTTGCCCGGCCCAGGCCATGAAGGCGCCCAGGCCCCGGCGAAAGAGCGGCGGGCGCTTCTCGCGTTTGCCAAGTTTCTTGGGCTTGCCGGTCTTTTCGTTGATCTCAGTGGGCAGCTCGGGCACCAGCGCCCAGTTCACGTTCATCGGCTGAAAGCCCTTGGGGTTGGCCGAAGCGAGGTAACGCACCAGCCCGCCCAGCATGGACTCGGCGGGAGGGGTCAGCGGTTCCAGACCCAGGGCGAGGCGCGCCGCGTTCGTTCCGGCCAGCCAGCCGGTCGCGCTCGATTCGAGGTAGCCCTCGGTGCCGGCCAGCACGCCCGCCACCAGTTTCTGCGGGTCGGCGCGCAGTTGCAGCGTACTGTCCAGCACTTCCGGCGCGTTGAGGTAGGTGTTGCGGTGCATCACGCCGTATCGCACGATGTCGGCGTTGTGCAGGCCGGGAATCAGTTGCACGACGGCCTTCTGGTCACCCCACTTCAGCCCGGTCTGAAAGCCCACCAGCGACCACATGCGGCCCTCGGCGTCTTCCTGGCGCAGCTGCGCCACCGCGTAAGGCCAGCGCCCGGTCTTGGGGTCGTCCAGCCCTTTGGGGGACATCGGCCCGAAGCGTGGGGTGTCCACGCCCCGGCGGGCGATTTCTTCGATGGGCATGCAGCCTTCGAAAAATTCCAGCTTTTCCCAGTCGTGCGGCGTGTGGCTGCGCGCGGTTTCGAGCGCCTCGAAGAAGGCCAGATATTCTTCCTTGGTAAACGGGCAGTTGATGTAATCGGCGCTCTGGTCGTAGCGCCCGGCCCGCCACGCGATGTCCATGTCGATGGAATCCACGTCAATGACGGGCGCGGCAGCGTCGTAGAAGCTCAGGCGCTCGGAGCCGGTCAGCCGCCTCAGGTCGCTCGCCAGCGCGTCGGCGGTCAGCGGCCCGGAGGCAATGACGCAGATGCCGTCGGGCACGGTTTCTACCTCACCCTCCACGACTTCAATCAAGGGGTGGTTTTTCACCTGCTCGGTCACGTGGGCACTGAAGGCGTCGCGATCCACCGCCAGCGCGTTGCCCGCTGGCACCCGGCTCGCGTCGGCGGAGGTCACGATGGCCGCGCCCACCGAGCGCATCTCGGCTTGCAGCAGGCCCTTGCTCTGCATCTCGCCTTCGCCGCCGAGACTGGTCGAGCAGACGAGTTCGGCAAAGTTGGCGGTGCGGTGCGCGGGGGTCATCTTCTGCGGGCGCATCTCGAAGAGCCGCACGCGCACGCCGAGCTTGGCGGCGGCCAGCGCGGCTTCGGACCCGGCGAGGCCCGCGCCGACGACGGTGATGGTGGGAGAAGACATGAGGTTGATGGTAAAGGGTTGATGGGAGATGGATAGCGAGGCTAAGGCCAAAGTTGCTCTCCCTATCCACCATCAACGGCCCACCATTACCTCTCCGGCGTGCCGCCCAGTGCGCTTTTGACCCGCGACAGCCCCTCGTACAGCAGCGTCCGCAGGGCAAAGAGGCGGTCACTCGGCGTCTGCAACGACTGGTCGTAGCGGCTCTCGAAGGTCGGCACGCTGACCACCGGCACGCCATACCCGGCAAACAGGGCGGCGGCGCGGCGCGAGTGGCTGGGCGAAGTGACGAGCAGCACCCGCCGCCAGCCGCGCTCACGCGCCAGCACGCTCACCCGCTGCGCCTCGTCGCGGGTGGTGGTGACGTGGGGGAGGGTGAGCACCTCGGGCCCGCCCGCGCCGTAGAGCTCCCGGACCAGCTCGCGCTCCAGCACGCTCATTTTCGGGCAATTGTGGGGGCCGATAAGGCCCGACTGCTCCGACACGGTGATGACCGGCGCGTACCCCGCCTGCCACAGCCGCAGCCCGCCGAGCAGCCGCGCCACACTGCTCGATTCCAGTTGCGCCGCGCCGCAGTTCACCCCGCCACCGAGCACCACAATCGCGTCGGCCTTGACCGGCGGCTGCGTCAGCGTGAGCGCGCTCAGCGGCCCGCGCAGCACGGGCGTGAGCAGACACAACAGGCACAGCAGCGCCGCCGCCCCCGCCCCGCCGAACAGCAGCCAGCGCGACGGACGAAAAGCCCCTGCCAGCGTTCCCAGCGCCAGCAGCCCGAGCAGCAGCGCCGGAGTCGCGCGCACGTCGCCCACGAAGGCCACGAGCAGCCCCAGCCCCGCTCCCACCGCGAGGCCGCCCGCCACGCCGCGCCAGCGGGCCCAGGGATTCAGCGCGCGGTTCACGGTGCTCGGCACTTCGGTGTTCGTCATCCTCGCGGCTCCGGCGCGGTGGGCGCCCCGTCCACCCGGTAAATCCACTGGCGCGGATAGGGCGCGGCGAGGCCGGCGTCTTGCAGGGCTTCTTTGGCCGCCTCGCGCAGTTGCATGGTCAGGACCGGGTAGGCCTTCACGTTCTCGTCGCTCACGTAAAACCGCATGATGAGTTCTAAGTTACTCTCGTTCACTTCGCGCACCAGCACCACCGGCGCGGGGTCCGTCTCGACTTTGGGGTGCTGCGCCATCACCCTCAGCAGCACGGCGCGGGCCTCAGGCACCCGCTCCGCGTAGGCGAGCGGCAGCGGCACGTTCAGGCGCAGGGTGCCGCCCGCCGTCAGGTTCACCACGGTGGCCCCCGCCACGTCCTTGTTGGGAATACTGACCCACTCATTGTCGCGGGTCATGATGCGGGTGGTCCGCAGCGTGAGGCCGTGCACCTGCCCCTCGTAGTCGCGGATGCGCACCCAGTCGCCAATCCGAAAGGGCCGGTCGAGCAGCAGCGTCACCCCGCTGATGAGGTTGGCGAGAATGTCCTGCGCGGCAAAGCCCACCGCCAGCCCCACCACGCCCAGCCCGCCCAGAATCGGCAGCAGGTCGATGCCGAACTGCCGGAAGATGAGGTAGATGCCCGAGAGCAGCCACACCCCCCGCACCACGTTGCTCAGCAGCAGCGAGAGGCTGGCGTCCAGCCCCCAGGCGTTCGCCTGCCGGTGCAGCAGGTGGTGAATAAGCGCCCAGCCCGCGTAGAGCAGAAGCAGCAGCAGATACCCCCGGAACAGGGCCGGGATATACGGCGTCAGCAGTGGAAAGAGCCCCGCCACCGAAATGGCCGCCAGCAGCAGCCCGGTCAGCCGCAGCACCCGCCGCAGCGTGGTCCGCAGCACCGGATGCGCGTCCGGCGGCCCGAAGCGGCTCAGCAGCCACAGCGCCAGCCGAATCAGCCCCCAGAACAGCAGTGCGTAGGCGGCGGCCAGCACCGCGGAGAGCAGGATGGCGGGGCCGTATTCCGTCAGGAACCGCTGTACGTCGGCCCAGACTGTGCGCCCCAGGTCCAGCAGGGCGTCGAGGCCGAACAGGTGCGACTTGGTGAGGCTCATGGGGGGAGTTTAGGGGCTTTGGGGCGTTGGCTTGAGCTTTTGGCCCCAACCCCCAGCCCCTCTCCCCAAAGGGGACAGGGGGGCTCACGTTGGCACTGGGCACATGGCGGTGATGACGCGTACCGGGCGGCTTTTCGCAAGTGCGTGGGCTGGTCTGGACGCTCGTGATTTCTGCGGACGCGAGGCCCGTGCGCTTTCAGCGCCCGACGGCCCTTCCGTTCTGCGTTTCACGATTTTTTCGGGGGTAGCGCAGAATAAGGCTAAAGCGAAAGCGTTTTGACCCTCTACCAGGGGGAGAGGGCCTCGCGTAGCGAGGGGTGACTCGTAGAGCTGCTTGCAGAGGGGTCTTTCCCTCCACCTACCCCCTCACTCCACATCCCACCCATCCCCCACTCGGCCCTTGCGCCGCTCCTTTTTCCGCGCCTCCTTGCCCTTTTTGCGCTGCGGTTTGGGGGGGAGTTGCAGGTCGTAGAGGCGCTCCGGGTTGCAGGGGGCGGGCACTTCGCCCAGGCGTTCGCCGGGGTCGGCGGTGCGGAGGTTGCCCGCCGGGTGCAGGTGCCGCTCGCCGCAGTAGGGGCACTCGCCCACCACCCAGAACATCACCCGCGTTCCGGGCAGGTCGCGCAGGGTGACGAAAGCGGGTCGCGTGGTCAGGCGGTCTTTTTTGCCCATGACGCAGATGCTAGGGCGCGGCGGCGCAGGCGTTTGTGGCGCGTTCCGGCGTGTTCCTCAACTGGCTCAGGCTTCCTCGTCCCCCTCACGCAGCGACGTGACCACCGCGCGGCAGTGGGACAGGCCCGCGCGGGCATAGAGCTGTCGGGCGGCGCTCATGTGGTCGTGGGCCCGCGCCCGCAGCGTGCGGATTTCGGGCGACTGCGCGGCCTCGGCGGCGGCCAGTGCGAGCAGTGCTCGTCCTAGCCCTTGCCCCCGCTGCGCCGGATGCACGGCGAGGTGCGTCAGCTCGGCGCGGCTGTCCGGAGCGCACAGCTCCAGCTCGGCAAAGGCCACCGGGCGGCCCTCGCTGTCACGCAGGGCCAGCAAACGCACGTCCTCGCGGGCAAAATGGGCATCGTACTGCTCGGGTGACCAGTCGAGGCGGGCGGCCCAGGTGTCCTCGGCGGCGCGGTACAGGGCGCGGTACTCGGTCAGCGGCAGCTCGCGGGTCAGGGTATAGCCGGGCGGAAGCTGAGCCTTTTTTCCCGAACTTTTCTCTGACCCGGTGCGCCAGCGTTCCAGCGGGGCCGCGTAGAAGTCGGTGGTGTGCATCGGCGCGAACCCGGCGGCTTCGAGCGCCGAGCGCACCGGCAGGTTGTCGCGGGCGCAAAAGGCGTAGACCGGAGCGCCCTCGGCCTGCTGCGCGGCGCGGGACAGCAGGCCGCGCAGGTCGGTGCCGTGCTCGGCCAGCGGGCCTTCAAGCGCCAGCCCATCGCGGAAGGGGCTGAGGGCGCAGTAGGCCCGCACGCCCTCCTCGCCCTCGTCGACCAGCGCGGCGGGGTCTTCGCATTCCAGGCGCAGCTCGTTCAGGGTGCGGGCGTCGGGAGCCAGCACTTCGCGTTCGGGGGCCGCGTCCATCCAGTGCAGCAGCGCAAGCAGGTCGGGCAGGTCGGTGGCGTGCAGCGGACGAATCATGGCAGGAACCTCCAGCGAAACCCTCAACCCAGGTCATCCACCCAGGCGGGCGAGTGAGAACAGAATTTGATGTGTTGGACGCTCCCAGGCTAGCCCCCCGCCCCCCCGCCGCGTCTGTTCTGCGGCTCACTCTGCGCGCCCCGGCAAGCGTGCTAGCATCGCCCCATGCCCTGAACAGGGTACGTTGCCTGCCTTCCCACAAATGCGCCTGAGCTGCGCGTTTGAGGGAGTTTTTCGTTTAGGGAGGCCCAACGTGCGGCTGACCGGGGCGAAAAGCGAAAGATGCGGGCGGGCAACCTCCGGGAGGTGTTTTGCCGTGACCACGAAGTCCAGCAACTCTACGCGCACGCAGGCTCTGGAGCGCCGCCAGGCCGCCGAGCTCCGTGCCGGAACTGACCTGCTTACGCTGCGGGCGCAGCTGCACCGCGCCGAAAAGGAAGCCCGCCGCGCCCCTGCGCCCCCCCCGGCCCGGCCCAAATCCCAGACCCCCAAAGCCCAGCAGGCCGTCAAGCCCCAGCGCGCACAGGAACTCGCGGGCGTGGACACCGACGACTTCTTGCTGTCGCGCGCCCTGCGTCAGCTCCGCGACGCCGTGTACGACAGCCGCTATCACGTCTGTCCCCACGCCGTGCAGCACGCCCGCGCCGAGGGCTTTATGGAAAGCGACATCATGGACGTGCTGCTCACGGGCCGCGTCAGGGCGGTCTACCCCGAAGACCACCGCTGGCTGGTGTGCGGTTACTTCGAGGCGCACGGCATCCGGCTGCCGCTGCATGTCGCCGTGCAGCACTACCGTGACGGCCACATCGACATCGTGACCGCCTTCGTGCCCAAAAACCCCCACCACATCATCAGCCGCGCCCGCCTCGCCCTGCTCGTGCGCTACGACGACGAACAGGTGCGCTCCAAGGAGGCCGTCAAGGGCAACAAGGTGGGGTACAAGGGCAAGGGGGGATGGAAGTAAGAGAAGRAGGGCAGAGAGTTATAACTCTCTGCCCTTCACTTTGAGCCTGCCCCTTCTATCCCCGGCTCCACTCCGCCGCCTGCCGCAGCGCCGCCGCCGCTTGTTGCACTTCTCCCCGCGTGGTCGCCGCGCCAAAGGAAAAGCGCAGCGAGGCCCGCGCGTCGGCTTCGGTCAAGCCGATGGCCGTCAGCACGTGGCTGGCCTGCATGGTGCCCGCGCTGCACGCGCTCCCGGCGCTGGCCGAGACGCCGAGCATGTCGAGATTCATCAGCAGCGCCTCGCCGTCGGCACCGGGAATGGTCAGGCTGACCACTTTGGGTGACCCATCTGCCGGGTGGTTGAAAGTCAGGCCCGGGATTTCCCGCACCGCGTCCATAAACGCCGTTTGCAGGTCGCGCAGGTGAGCAAACGTCGCGGGCTGCGCCTCCGCCGCCTCGGTGAGCGCCACGCCCGCCGCGTAAGCCCCCGCCGTGTTCTGGGTGCCGGGGCGCAGGCCGCCTTCCTGCCCGCCGCCGAGGGTGACGGGCGGCAACTCGGCGCCGCGCTGTACATATAGCGCTCCCACCCCGCGCGGCCCGCCCCACTTGTGGGCGCTGAAGGTGGCGTAGGTGACGCCCCACTCGGCCAGATTCACCGGCAGCACCCCCGGCGCCTGCACCGCGTCGGTGTGGTAAGGCACGCCCCGAGCGGCGGCCACAGCGGCGAGGGCAGCGGTAGGCTGCACCGTCCCAATCTCGTTGTTGGCGTGGTGGATGCTGACTAGGGCGGTGTCGTCGCGCAGAGCGGCGCCGAGTTGCTCGGGCGAGTAGTGCCCGGCGCTGTCGGGTTCCAGCCACGTCACGTCCCAGCCGTGCGCCGCCAGATGCCGGGCGGGGGCCAGCACCGCCGAGTGCTCGGTAGGTGTGGTCACGAGGTGGCCGGGGCTGCCATGCCGCTCCTGCCACGCCTGCGCCGCGCCGAGCAGCACGTGGTTGTCGCCCTCGGTGCCGCCGCTGTTGAGCGTCAGCGTGCGCGGGTCCACGTCAAAAGCAGCCGCCATGCGGGCGCGGCCTTCCTCCAGCTTCTCGCGGGCGGCTTGTCCCGCTGCGTGCACACTCGCCGGGTTGCCCGGCAGCGCGGCAGCCTCGGCGTAAGCGGCCAGGGCAGCGGGGGTCAGGGGATGGGTGGCGGCGTAGTCGAGGTAAATCATCATTTGTCCTTTGCTTTGAAAGACCCCTCACCCCTTGCTTTGCAAGGCCCTCTCCCCCTGGTAGAGGGTCAACAACTGTGCCCTTGCACCCTCTACCAGGGGGAGAGGGGAGCCCCAAAGGGGCGGGGTGAGGGGTCGTTCAGCCCTCTGCGCCCGCCACGTCGCGCTTGAGGCGCATCAGAATCGCGCCCATGCCGCGCAGGCGCATCGGCGTGATGAGTTCGGTCAGGCCCATGTCCATGTAGAAGTTGTCGGGCACGTTCAGGATGGTTTCGGGCGTCTCGCCGCTCAGGGCCTCGTGCAAAATCCCGGCGTAGCCGCGCACGGTGGGGGCGTCTTCCGGCACCTTGAAGTGCAGGTTGACCCGGCCCGCGTCGTCCTGTTCCGTCACCAGGAAAAAGGGGCTGGTGCATTCGGGCACGGGCTTGAGGAACTCTGGATGTTCGGCGTACTTCTCGGGCAGTGGGGGCAGCTTGCGGCTGTATTCCAGCAGCGCTTGCAGGCGCATTGCCTTGGGCACGGTCTTGAACATGCCGACGATGTTCTGGAGTTTTTCCGGCAGGGGAGCGGCGGGAGCAGTCATGCCGCCAATCTACCCCGCACCCCCCCGGCGCGAGAGTGAGGTCTGTCCAGTTGACCTCTTTTGTCAATTGAGCGGGCGGGCTAGACTCTGAGCTATGGATTACGCCAAAGACGTGTTGGTGAGCACCGAATGGGCCGCGCAGAACCTCCAGACGCCGGGGGTGCGCTTTATCGAGGTGGACGAGGACATCCTGCTCTACGAAACCGGCCACCTGCCCGGCGCCGTCAAGCTCGACTGGCAGACCGACCTGTGGCACCCGGTGGAGCGCGATTTCATCGAGCCGCAGCAGGTCAGCGAGTTGCTGGGCAAGCTGGGCATCAAGGCCGACGACACCATCGTCCTCTACGGCGACAAGAGCAACTGGTGGGCGAGCTACGCCTACTGGTTCCTGACCTACAGCGGCGTGAGCAACCTCAAAATCATGAACGGCGGGCGTCAGAAGTGGGTCGCCGAAGGCCGCGAAATGACCACCGAAGCGCCCACCGTCACCGCGACCACCTACCCCGCCCTGCAACGCGACGAGTCGCTGCGGGCCTACCGCGATGAAGTGCGGGCGCACCTCGAAAGCGTGAACAACGGCCAGGGCGCGATGGTGGACGTGCGGAGCCCCGACGAGTTCTCCGGCAAGGTCACCCACATGCCCAACTACCCGCAGGAAGGCGTGCTGCGCGGCGGCCACATCCCCGGCGCCCGTAACATTCCCTGGGCGAAGGCGACCAACGAAGACGGCACCTTCAAGTCCGCCGACGAGCTGAAGGCGCTGTACGAAGGCGAAGGCGTGACCGCCGACAAGGACGTGATCGCCTACTGCCGCATCGCCGAGCGCTCCAGCCACAGCTGGTTCGTGCTGCGCGAGCTGCTGGGCTACCCCAAGGTCCGCAACTACGACGGCTCGTGGACCGAATGGGGCAACGGCGTGGGTCTGCCCATCGAAAAGACCTACAGCGAGGAATAAAACCAGTTGCGGTTGAATCGCTCGCCTGAGCGATGAAACCCGAGCGGAGCGAGCAGCAAAAGAGACGTGCTGCGGGAGATGGACTAAAATCCGGTGCTTTTCCGGGTTTTAGGGAATCGGACGCAGTACGTCTCAACCCCCGCGCTTAGCCCCCAATCCACTCTGACAGGCCCCTGACAGCCGCGCTCCGGCGCCGTGCGGGGGCCGTTCTTCACGCTTTTGGCGTCGGCAGCGGCGTTCCCCACCACTGGGGGGGGCGGTAGGGGGCAAGGCTGAAGTAGACTCTGCGGTATGAAGCTCCTGCTCCTCGCCGTGGTGGTTATCGTGGGCGTGCTGGTGGTCCTCAGCTTGCTGCGCAAAGGCACCGGCGCCGGTCCGGTGGGCAGCAGGCCGCCCGGCACCCGGCACCTGGACGAAGAAACCGCTGTCCGGCCCGACATTGACCCGCAGGCCCTCGCCGCCGCCCGCGCGCAGGTCGCGCCCACCGTGCCCGACGCCGTGCTCTCGGACGCACTGCTCGACGCCACCCCCAAGCAGGTCGCGCACCTGTTCTCCGCCGTGCCCGCCGATGTCATGGCGAACGCTATGGGGCAGAACACGGGCCGGGGCGGCACGGTGCAGGTGCAGGGCCAGGCCACCGCGCAGGACATGGCCCAACTGAGGAACCTGAGCAGCGCCGTGGACGAGCTGGACATCTGGAACTTCGGCGACGACACCAGCCACAAAGCCTGAGCAGGACAGGGGAATAAGAGAAAGACCGGGGAGGGTGGCCCGGTCTTTCTTGGTTTGGAAATGGGATGGGGGGTGGCGTCCGGCGCACCTTGATGCCGTGCGGGTGCGAAGGCGGGCGTGTGAGCAGTCGCACGACTACTCATAACGAAAGATTTGGTCTGACTTCGCCAAATGTTATGTTATATACGTAAACTTTAAGATATAATCCCTAAGCATGGGTGCTACAACAGACTTCCGTCGAGCTATTGAAGAGAATAGGCTTCTATATCTCTCAACTTTAGAAGCCTACCGGGCATCAACACGAGAGAACAACGCTGAGGAAAACGATCTAGTAAAGATTATTACTCAACCACGTAAAGATTTGGATATAGCATTTGTAAATCACAATTATTATATTACGAAGGAGAGGCATCTAAGATTAATGGGGAGCAATCAAATCTTTCTAAAAAAATCCATCGTTATAAATTTGATGTCAGCATTAGAGCAGTATCTAAAGGCTACTCTCAGGAAGGCATTCGCAAGTGCGCCAAAAATCTTCTCGAATGTAAAATCACGTCAAGAGCTGGAATTAGGATATATCATTCGTTTGGGGAGCTATTCGAATATCACCTCTGGATTTATAGAAAAGGAAGTCAGAAGAATAGGTGAGAGAAGTCTACATGAAAACGGGGACTTCTTCAAGAAAAACTTAGATATGGATTTTCAGAGACTTGGTGCAAGGTGGGATAGAATACTCCAAGCGTCAAAGTATCGGAATTCTATTATTCACCATAATTCCACCTTCGTAGATGAACTAGGCAGGGATCATAAAATAGATATAAGTCATTGGTTTATCATCCAACTAATGGACGATCTATATGCATTGAGCGTGGAAGTTGGCAGAAGTCTAAGGGAGAAAATTGAAAAATATAATGAATCCGCTAAATCTATTGAAGAGTCTGCTATTGTGCTGATTGTAATTGAATCGAGCCTATATGATGACTTCGTCGAATTTCGGCCCAACTATACTTTCTATGATTCATCTAATAAATTAAGACAATTTTCGGAACTAAACAAAGTTACGTACTCACGCGATCAGGGCAAAGTGTACGTCATGATAAGAGATAATTATAAAATCGTTTCCAGCTATATAGTAAATCTGAAAAAAAGGCACAAAGACTTAGATAGATCTGAGTTTCGCTATTACAAAATTTACAATGAAGATCCGAATAATTTAATACCAGACTGGCCAACTCTTGAAAAGGTTAGTATTGCTCTCGGCTATGGTCTGGAAGTAGAAGATATTATTACAGGGGTAAGCACAAGCTCACATGATACAAAGATTGTGGAAAGAGCAATACATATTATTGAAAATTCCTTACCTGAAAATGCTGTAAGGACTATAAGCACCTTGCTGGGGGACGATGAAATATTTGATAATCGCAAGGAAATTTTAGATATGCTGAGTGATGAATACCTATTTGATAGGTCTGCGCTTTCCGCTACGCTCCAAATAGTTGCTGCTCAAAAAATTCATTTATTGTTGTCAAACTTGCACCTCAGTTACTAGACTTCCAGCGCCAACTTATCCACATCATTCAACAGCGGTGTGCCTGCCGGGTAATCCCCCGTAAAGCACGCCGAGCAGAGGCCAGGGCCGCCGATGGCCTTGCGCAGCCCCTGTTCGCTGATGAAGGCCAGGGTGTCGGCGCCGATGAGGTCACGGATTTCGTCCACGCTGTGCGTCGAGGCGACCAGTTCCTTGCGGGCGGCGGTGTCGATGCCGTAAAAGCACGGGTGAGTGATGGGCGGGCTGGACACGCGGAAGTGCACTTCGGTGGCGCCCGCGTCGCGCAGCAGGTTGACGATCTGGCGGCTGGTGGTGCCGCGCACGATGGAGTCGTCCACCAGCACCACCCGCTTGCCGCGCACGGCGGAGGTGGGGGAGAGCTTCATCTTGACCTTCAGCTCGCGGGCTTCCTGCGTGGGGGCGATAAAGGTGCGGCCCGCGTAGGGGTTTTTGTAGAGGCCGTAGTCGAACGGGATGCCGCTCTCGCGGGCGTACCCGATGGCGGCGCCGATGCCGGAGTCGGGCACGGGCACCACGATGTCGGCCTCCACCGGCTTTTCGCGGGCGAGCTGCTGGCCCATGCGAATGCGGCTCTCGTGGGTGTCGATGCCGTCGAGCTGGCTGTCGGAGCGGGCAAAATAAATCCACTCGAACGAGCAGGGGGTGGGCTGGCGGGCCTCGACCATCAAGGAGTGCAGCCCTTCGCGGTCAATCCAGACGAGTTCGCCGGGCGCCACATCCCGAATCAGCCGCGCCCCGATGGCGTACAGGGCGCAGGGTTCGGAAGCCAGCACCCACGCGCCGTCCTCCCGCTGCCCGATAACCAGGGGCCGAACACCGTGCGGGTCGCGAAAGCCGAGAAGCTGGCTGCGGCTCATCAGCACGCAGGCATAGCCGCCGCGCAGGCGCTGCATGGCCGCCGCCGTCGCTTCCACGAGGTCCATGCGGCTCTCGCGGGCAATCAGGTTCAGCATCACTTCGCTGTCGTTGGTGGTGGCGAACAAGGCGCCTTCTTCCAGCATCTCGCGCCGCACTTCCAGCGCGTTGACGAAGTTGCCGTTGTGCGCCATGCCCAGAATGCCCTTGTTGGTGCGGGTGGTCAGCGGCTGGGCGTTGAAGCGCAGGTTGGAGCCGGTGGTCGAGTAGCGCACGTGCCCGATGCTGACCTGCGCGCCTGCCAGCCGCACGCTGTCGAGCCGCCGCTCGTCGAACACCTGCGTGACCAGCCCCAGGTCTTTCTCGACGTGAAAGCGGTCGCCGTCGCTGACGCACATGCCCGCCGCTTCCTGCCCCCGGTGTTGTAGGGCGAACAGGCCCAGGTAGGTCAGCCACGCGAGGTCGTTGGGCTGCGCAGAGTAGATGCCGAAAACGCCGCATTCCTCGCGGGGCTTGTCGAAATTCAGGTCGTGTTCGTGGAAGTGTTCAGACATGGGAAAATCCTTGTGTGGGGCGGGCGGGTTGGTCTGGACGCCCCCTCACCCCTTGCTGCGCAAGGCCCTCTCCCACCGGGGGAGAGGGGTAAAAGACACTAACTTTGTCGGTATGACGACGCGAGCGGTGCGAAAAGGAACGCTGCGGGCACGGGCATTGCGGCGCACCCAAACCGTGGAAGAAAAAACGCTGTGGCTGGCCTTGCGAAACCGCTTCTTGAACGTGAAATTCCGACGACAGTGGCCGATGGGCGGCTATGTCGTGGATTTTGTCTGTTTTGAGGCAAAATTGATTGTTGAACTGGACGGCAGCCAGCACGCCGAGGAAGCGGCGCGGGACTACGACGCTGTGCGGACTGAGTTTCTGGAAGCGGGCGGCTTCACCGTTCTCCGCTTCTGGAACAACGAAGTCCGCAAAAATCTGGAAGGCGTTTTGCTGGAAATTCAAAAGCGTTTGCCCTAGCTGTTCTGTCCCTCTCCCCTCGTGGGAGAGGGAGGGAGGCGCAGAGCGCCGGAAGGGTGAGGGGGCGCCCAGACCAGCGCAAATCTCGCTGAATCCGAGCGACAAGTGAGCCGGAACGCATCCCGCACGCCCCTTCACCCCATCCCTCTCCCATAGGGGAAGAGGGAGCCAGCGCCCCCCAGTCCTCACCCCAAAATCCCCTTCAAGGGCTCTTCCCACGCCGTTTTTAAACTCTCAAGGTTCACGCTCAAGTGTACGTGCTGCGCGGGGGCGGCAATCGTGACCTTCGGCGCTTCCACCGTTTCGCCCAGCACCGCGTAAGGCAAGCCGAGCTCGTCCAGTTTGGCCCCGGCAGCGGCGGCGTCCTCCACGGCCACGATCACGCGGCTGTGCGCTTCGCCGAACAGCAGGGCGTCGGCGCGGACACTCGCGGGGGCGTCCAGCGACACGTTCAGGCCCAGGCCCCCGGCAATCGCCATCTCCGCCAGCGCGACGGCCAACCCGCCCTCGGCGCAGTCGTGCGCGGTGTCGGTCAGGCCCGCGCGAATCAGGGCCAGCGTGCCGTCCACCACCTTCTGCGCGAGGTCGAGGTCAACCGGCGGTACCTGCCCGGCTTCCAGCCCATGCACCGTTTCGAGGTACTGCGACGCCCCGATGCTGTCCGACCACCCCTTTTCAGCACGGTGCCCGAGCAGCAGCAGCGTTTGCCCCGCCGCCTTCAGGTTCAGGGAGGCGCGCACGGTCACGTCGGGCAGCACGCCCACCATGCCGATGGTCGGGGTGGGGTGAATCGCGACTTTGTGGTCGCCCTCGGTGTACTGGTTGTACAGGCTCACGTTGCCGCCGGTCACGGGCGTGTTCAGGGCGCGGCAGGCGTCGGCGATGCCCTGCACGGCCTGCTGAAGCTGGTAGTACACCTCCGGGCGGTGCGGGTTGCCGAAGTTGAGGTTGTCGGTAATCGCCAGCGGCGTAGCACCCACACAGGCGAGGTTGCGGGCAGCTTCAGCGACGGCGGCGGCGGCCCCGGCGTAAGGGTCGAGTTGCACGAAACGCGGGTTGCAGTCGGAGGTGGCGGCCACACCCATCGGGCTGCCCTTCACGCGCAGCACGGCGGCGTCGGCGGCTCCGGGCACGACGACGGTATTGGTCATCACCTGATGGTCGTAGCGCTCGAAGATGGGCCGCTTGCTGGCGATGGTGGGGTGACTCAGCAGCTCCAGCAGCACCGCGCCGAGGTCGCCGGGCAGCGGCACGCCGCTGAGGTCGCGCTCGCGGGCGGCGCGGATGTCCGCCGATTCCACGCCCTCGCGGGTGTACTTGGGCGCCTCGTTCAGCAGGGCGACGGGCAGGTCGCACACCACTTCGCCTTTCCAGGTCAGGCGGTAGCGGTCATGGGCTTCCACCTCGCCAATCGTGACCACGTCGAGTTCCCACTTCGCCAGCAGGTCGTGCAGCGCCTGTTCCTTGCCCGGCACCGGCACCAGAATCATGCGCTCCTGCGACTCGCTCAGGCACAGTTCCATCGGCACCATGCCCTCCTCGCGGGTGGGCACCTTGTCGAGGTCCATCGTGATGCCCAAGCTCGCGCGGTAGGCCATTTCACAGGTAGAGGACACGAGGCCCGCCGCGCCCATGTCCTGCACGCCCGCCACCAGTCCGGCCTGAATGGCTTCCAGGGTGGCTTCCAGCAGCAGTTTTTCCATGAAGGGGTCGCCCACCTGCACGGCGGGGCGGTCGGCCTGCGAAGCCGCGCTAAGGTCCGCCGACGAGAACACCGCGCCGCCCAGCCCGTCGCGCCCGGTCTTGGAGCCCACATACACGATCTGGTTGCCGACTTCGCCCATGGTGCCCGTGGCGAGGTCCTCGTGGCGCAGCAGCCCCAGCGCCATCACGTTGACCAGCGGGTTTTCCTGATAGCTGGGGTGAAAAGTCACTTCGCCGCCCACCGTGGGCACGCCGATTGCGTTGCCGTAGTGCGCGATGCCGTCCACCACACCGTTCACCAGAAACCGGGTGCGCGGGCTGTCGGGGTTGCCGAAACGCAGGCTGTCGAGCACCGCGAAGGGCCGCGCCCCCATCGCAAAAATGTCGCGCAGGATGCCGCCCACGCCGGTCGCCGCGCCCTGCACGGGTTCCACCGCCGAGGGGTGGTTGTGCGACTCCATCTTGAACGCCACGCCCCAGCCGTCGCCGATGTCCACCACGCCCGCGTTCTCGCCGGGGCCTTGCAACACCTGCGGGCCGGTGGTCGGGAAAGCGCGGAAGAGGGGGCGGCTGTTTTTGTAGCCGCAGTGCTCCGACCACATTGCGCCGACGATGGCGGCTTCCAGCGCATTGGGTTCGCGGCCCAGTTGCGAGACGAACAGGTCGTATTCCTCAGTGGTGAGGCCGAAGGTGGCGGCCTGGTCACGTAAACTTTGAGAGGTCATTTCTTCACCGTCTTGAGACTTTCAAATACGCCCTTGCCATCTTCGCTCCCCAGCAGCAGCTCTACCGCCCGTTCGGGGTGGGGCATCATGCCCAGCACGTTGCCACGCTCGTTGACGATGCCAGCGATGTCATTCAGGCTGCCGTTGGGGTTGTCGGCGTAGCGGAAGACCACGCGGCCCCCCTCCTCCAGCTCGGCAATGGTGGCGGCATCGGCGTAGTAGTTGCCCTCGCCGTGCGCGATAGGGATTTCGATGATCTGGCCCGGCCCGTAGGCGCGGGAAAAGTCGGTGGCGTTGTTTTCCACCCGCAGATGCACCGGCTTACACATGAAGTGCAGTTCCTTGTTGCGGCTCAGCGCGCCGGGCAGGAGTCCCGCTTCGGTCAGCACCTGAAAGCCGTTGCACACGCCCAGCACGTAGCCGCCAGCCTCGGCGTGGGCCTTGACGGCGTTCATGATGGGGCTGCGGGCGGCAATCGCGCCGCTGCGGAGGTGGTCGCCGTAGGAAAAGCCGCCGGGCAGAAACACCAGTTCAGTGCCTTCGGGCAGCGCAGTTTCGGTGTGCCAGACGAACTGTGCGCCGTCGTCGAGCAGCAGCCGGGCGGCGTGCAGGGCGTCGGCGTCGCAGTTGGAGCCGGGGAATTGGATGACTGCTGTTTTCATAACGCCTCCGCGTTGAGTCCGCGCCAGCGGGCGAAACCTGAGCGGAGCGAGTAGGAGCAAAGGCTTGGGACGCGCAGTGGACGCTTTGGGGGTGCAGTTCCGCCAAAGCGGGAACGGAGTCGGCCTAAGCCTCACTGGACTTCCTCAAGCTCCCAGCGGGCATCTTCCATAATCGGGTTGCTGAGGACGTTTTCCACGATGTCTTTCAATTGCGCTTCCACGTCGGCTTTTTCGCCGCTGAGGTTCAGTTCGATGTACTTGCCGATGCGCACGCTGCCCACGTTGTCGTGGTTGAGGTGCGACAGCGCCCGCTCCACCGTGCGGCCCTGCGGGTCGAGGATGGACGGCCTGAGGGTGACGTAGATTTTCGCTTGGTAGTGGGGCATCGTTCAGTCTCCTTAAATCTGGGCCTTCTTATAACGAGAAACTTCGCTTAGATCTGCGTTAATTGTTTCGCTGAGAACCAAAGACTTGGTTGAAAAAGCTGGTTGCTTCTTTTAGGTTCAAGCCGTTTAGTGATTCACTGAATATCTTGCTCTGTCTTCTGAACAGTTCAGTGCGATGGGTCGTCCCTCCTCGACTGCCTATTTCTGACCTGATGTTGTAAGAGCAGGTTTCATCTAGAACAAATTCTTTACGGGAAAACAGGGTCTTAAAAGTCAGGAGTTTTCCTGCCGGAAAATAGGAAACTGTCCTGGTCATGCCCTGGAGGAAATGGAATATCACCAGGCCGTAAAATAAAAGTAGTCCCAGAGTAATCAAGTTGTTGGAAAGAGGCATTTTGGTCAGGTTCGGTAGAGCGTTTATTAGACTTTGACCGACATACAACGTGACCAGGATAATCCAGAAAATGAGAAAGGCTTTTGTGCCTGGGCTGGGTTGCAACACTTTCACGTTTTCTTCTTGCCTGATCATCCCGACCTCAAACCTCGCGCGTCACCCGCTTCAGCATCTCGGCATAAGCCTCGGCCTCGCCGCCCAAGTCACGCCGGAAGCGGTCTTTGTCCATCTTCTCGTTGGTCTCGGCGTCCCAGAAGCGGCAGGTGTCGGGGCTGATTTCGTCGGCCAGGACGATCTCGCCGCTCGGCAGTTTGCCGAACTCTAGCTTGAAATCAATCAGGCGCACGCCGCGTTTCTCGAAGTAGGGCACCAGAAAGTCGCGAATTTGCAGCGCCAGTTCACGGATGCGTTTCAGGTCGTCTTCGCTTGCCCAGCCCAGCGCCACGGCGGTGTCGGTGTTGATCAGCGGGTCGCCCAGCGCGTCGGACTTGTAGCAGTACTCCACGACGGGGCGGGGGAGCGGCGTGCCTTCCTCCACGCCCAGGCGCTTGGAAAAGCTCCCGGCGGCCACGTTGCGCACGATGACTTCCACCGGCACGATGGTCACGGCCTTCACGCGCTGCTCGCGGTCACTCAGCTTTTCGAGGAAGTGCGTGGGAATCCCGGCGGCTTCGAGCTGAGGATAAAGGTGGGCGGTAATCGCGTTGTTGGTCGCGCCCTTGCCGGCCCACTCGCCGCGTTTCTGGGCGTTGAAAGCGGTGGCGTCGTCCTTGTACTCCACCACGTATTCGTGGGGGTTCTCGGTGGCGTACACGCGCTTGGCCTTGCCCTCGTACTTCATCTCGCCTCTGGTCATCGTCTGCTCCCAAAAAGTAGAAAAGGCGCCTCCCGGAACGTGGCGGGACGACGCTGCACTGTCGTATTGCTGAACATGTTTGAACCTCCGGTGCCACCTCTCGGGCGGGCTTACCAGCCGGCTGCGGCTGGGGCGTCTCACGGGACGCGACTGGAAGGTGACGGCTGCCAAAAAAGAAGAAGGTCAGCCGTCTGCGGGCTGCCTCCCTAGATTAACACCTGCTGAACCTCCGGGGCCGGCTTTTCGTTCCGGCGGCGGGAACAACTATTTCTGGTATTTCAGCAGCAGACTCGACATGCCCTTGGATTCCATCTTGACGATCAGGCCCGGAATGTCTTTGGCGTACCAGGTGGTCGTCGTAGTCACGGTGGGCTTGTTCCTCTGGCCCATCGCGGCGGCCATCTTGGGGTCCTGAAAGGTCGTCGTGCTGATGGTTTGCGCTTCGACGCGGTAGGTATTGAAGGTGCCGGCGGGCGTGGTGATTTTTTCGGTGCGGACCAGTTTGTTGCGGTAGGTGGTGGTCATGGTGAAGTCCTGGGTCTTGACCGAGCTGAGGGTGCCCGTCCAGACCTCGCCGACCTTGTGCTTGAGGTAACTGGCGTCGGCGAAGTTGCCGAGCCGAACATTGATGCTGCCGCCCCCCGACTGGGCCGAGGCGCCCATGTCGAGCCGCTTGCCGTCCAGCTCGGTGACCAGTTTGCCGCCCACGCAGGTCTGCTTGAGGACATGGGTTTTGCCGTCCGTGACGTTCTGCACCTGATAGCCGTTGGGAATGGGCCTCACGGTGCTGCTGACCACGAAGGTCATGGGAGCGGACGCCTGGCCGCCGACAGGCGCCACCGGCAGCAGCTTCTGCTGATAGGTAACGCTCCTGGGGCCTTGCAGGGCCGCCTTGATGCTGGAGCAGTCGGTCGCGCTCGCCGCACTGCCGAGGGCGCCGCCGAGAGAAGTCGTCAGGAACACCACACCGGAAAGAACCGAGACACGCATCATGCACCTCCGCTGTGGATACGCGGCCAGCCTGCCGGGGGTTGCCGGGCTGACCGGACCATGAACTCCGGCTCAAAGGCTGACCCGCAGCAAGGGTCGCTGCCCGGCAGCCCTCAGTTCAGCAGCCGTTCGCCGCTTTCGGGCGCGATGTCCAAGCGGAAAGGCGGAATCGGCACCTGCGCCGTCTGCCCCCAGGCGTCGCCCATCACGTAGTGGCCTTCCATGCGGCCCGGCAGCGCGTCTACCGTCACGAACGAGTTGTAGGTGTACTGGGCGCCCGGCGCGAGCAGCGGCTGCTCCCCGACGACGCCTTCACCCTCCACCGTGAACTGCTGGCCGTCGCCGCTGGTGATGGTCCAGTGGCGGCTGAGCAGTTTCCAGCTGTCGTCGGTGTTGTTTTCGATGGTGATGAAATACGCGAACAATTGGCGTTGCGGGGTGCTCTGCGCGGGCAGGTGGTGGACCTGTACGGACACGGTGATGTCGGGAGAAGAGGTCATAGGTTGATGCTACGGGTCTAGAGCATTTGACAAAAAGGTGGCACAGCTTTTTGGCGAGCGAAGCGAGTACAAAACGTTGAGCAGGACGGAGAATGGAGCGGGTGGCGGTGCTCTGCCGACACCCACGTAATTCGGAGAACTGCTCTAGACTGCACCTCATGTCTGACACTCCGAGTCCCATCAACCGCGACTTCCTCTTCGAGCTGCTCTCGCAAGCGGCCCCCAGCGGTGCCGAGCGCCGCGCCGCCGACGTGTGGAAAAAAGAAGCGGCCACCTTCGCCCGCGTCTCCGAGGACCACTACGGCAGCGTGTACGCCGAACTCGGCCCGGAAAACGGCCCCGCCATCGCGCTGATGGGCCACCTCGACGAAATCGGCCTCATCGTCTCGCACGTGGACGATAAGGGACACCTCAGCGTCCTTGGCGTGGGCGGCTGGGACCCGCAGGTGCTTGTTGGCCAGCGTATTCGGCTGCTCGCGCCCGGTGGCGACCTGCTCGGCGTGGTCGGCAAAAAAGCCATTCACGTGATGGAAGCCGAGGAACGCACCAAGGCGAGCAAACTCGAAGACCTCTGGATCGACGTGGGCCTCGACGCCGACGAAGTGAAGGCCAAAGTGCCGGTCGGCACCTACGGCGTCATCGAGCAGGGGCCGGTCATGGTCGGCAATAAAGTGGTTAGTCGCGCACTCGACAACCGCGTCGGCGCGTTTATCGTGCTCGAAGCCCTGCGCGCCTTGAAAGACGTGGAGCTCAAGCACCGCATCGTTGCTGTGGGCACCAGTCAGGAAGAAATCGGCGTGTTCGGCGCGCAGACGAGCGCCTACCGCCTCGACCCGGTGGCGGGCATCGCGGTGGACGTGACGCACGAAACCGACCAGCCCGGCGTGAGCGAGAAGAAATACGGCGTGGCCCCCTTCGGCTCGGGTGCCAACCTCTCGGTCGGCCCGATGACCAACCCCACGCTGCTGCGCCAGCTCACCGAGGCGGCGGGCCGCGAGAACATCCCCTACACCCTGTCCGCCAGCGGGCGCTACACCGGCACCGACGCCGACGCGCTGACCCTGGTGCGCGCGGGCGTGCCGACTGGCGTGGTCAGCATTCCCAACCGCTACATGCACAGCCCCAGCGAAATGGTGGACGAGCGCGACGTCAAAGCTTGCATCGACATCCTCGCCGCCTGGATTCGCGGTCTGGAAGAGACGCTGGAATTTACCCGCTGAGCGATACCCGGAGCTGTATCCTCGCCGCATGACTGGCCTGCCTTTTCGCATCGGCTACGGCGAGGACGCCCACCGCCTCGCACCGGGACTTCCCCTGGTGCTGGGCGGTGTTGCCATTCCTCACGCCGAACTCGGGGCCGTGGCCCACTCCGACGGGGACGCCGTTCTTCATGCCGTGGCCGACGCGCTGCTCTCGGGCCTCGCGCTGGGCGACATCGGGCAGTACTTCCCCGACACCGCCGCCGAGTGGAAGGGGATGGACTCGCGCCGGATTCTGGCGAAGGCGCTGGAACTTGTGGAGGAGCGCGGTTACCGGCCCGTGAACGTCGCTCTCGTGGTCACACTGGACCGGCCCAAGCTGGGGCCGCTGCGCGCCGACATCGCTGCCTCGGTCGCCGAGCTGCTCGGTCTGCCTGCTGGCGAGGTCGGCGTGAGCTTCAAGACCTCCGAGGGGCTGGCGCTGGAGCATGTGCAGACCCGCGTCACCGTGCTGCTGGGGCGCGTAGATGACTGACGCCGAGGCATCCGGGCCGCTGCTGCACGTCGTTCTCTTCGAGCCGGAAAAGGCGGGCAACGTCGGCAATGTGGCCCGCACCTGCTCGGTGCTGGGGGCCGAGCTGCACCTCATTCGTCCCTTCGGGTTTCACCTGCACGACCGTGAGTTTCGCCGCGCCGTGATGGACTACCTTCAGGGTGTCACCCTGCACGAGTACGCGGGCTGGAGCGACTTTCAGGCGCAACTTCCCGACGCGGCGCGGGTCTTCGCTTTTTCTACCCACGCCACTGAGTACCACACCCGCGCGGGCTTTAAACGCGGCGATTATTTGCTGTTCGGCCCGGAGTCGCGCGGGCTGCCGGTGTGGCTACGCGACGCCCTGCCCAAGCTCAAGCTGCCGCAGCCCGGCAGGGGCCGCAGCCTCAACCTCAGCGTGGCGGTGGGGGCGGCGGCCTTCGAGGCGGGGCGGCAAATCGAGAGGTGGTAGGGAGTAGCACACAAGGCTCGCCGCTCACCTAAGCCAATTCAATTATTTCGATAAGTCTCGAATTGTTTTAGGCTTCGCTTCGAGGTGAGGCGATGAGCGAGAACCGTCAGAAAATGAATAAAACCTACCAGCGCATCCTCTCGGGTCTGCTGCTGAACGCGGAACGAGACGTGCGGCTGGCTCGTGCCGGAACCGACGAGGCCGCGCGGGCCAAAGCCAATGTGCGGCTCGAAACGCTGCGGGCTGCGCTGGAAATCTATGCCGCGTCGCACAAGCTGGCCTACGGCGAGCGTCCCTGGCCGCGTGAGGAACGGACGTGAGTGCCGATCTTGCCGCCCGCGCCGCCCTGTTCCGGGCGCTTTCGCATCCGGCGCGGCTGACCCTGCTGCGGCTGGCATGGACCGAAGCCCTCAGCGGTGAGCACCTGGCGCGGCTGGTGCAGCTTGCCCCTGCCACCGTCAGTCATCATCTGGCACAATTGACCGAAGTGGGCCTGATGACCGTGCAACCTTAGCGGCCACTACCGCCTCTACCGCACAGACCGCACGGCGCTGGACGTGAGCCTCACGTCTCTGGTCCAGGGGTCTGCCGACGTTCCTTTCGTAGAAGACCCCTACGAGCAGCGGGTGCTGCGGGCCTTTTTGCGGGGCGGCAAACTACTGCAAATTCCCGCCCAGCGCAAGAAACGCGACGTGGTCTTGCGTTTTCTGGCGGGCCTGTTCGAGCCGGAGCGCCGTTACCCCGAAGCCGAGGTCAACGCCCTACTCGGCGAGTACCATCCCGACTTCTTTACCCTGCGCCGCGAACTGGTGGGTGCGGGCTTGCTGGAACGCGAGCAGGGCGAGTACTGGCGTCCTGAGCCGACGGAGACGCCCAGCAGGCTCTAAAGCATTTGACAAAAAGATGGCACAGCTTTTTGGCGAGCGGCGCGAGTACAAAACATGAGCAGAACGGAGAATGGAGCGGGTGGCGGTGCTGTTCCGACGCACGCGTAATTCGGAGAACTGCTCTAAGCTGCCTCATGCTGACCTTTGCCGAGTACGACCGCCTGGACGCCCTGGACCTCGCCCAGCTCTTTCGCCGGGGCGAACTGAGCGCCGAGGACATGTGCACTGCCGCCATTCACCGCGCGCAGGTGGTTAATGTGGCGCTCAACGCCGTGGTGTATCCGCTCTACGATCAGGGACTCGCCCAGGCGCGGGCCACCGACGCGGCGCGGGCGCGGGGCGAGCAGGCGACTGGGCCATTCGCGGGCGTGCCCTTTCTGGTCAAGGACTTCGGCTCGCGGCTCGCCGGAGTGCCCCACACGGGCGGCACGCGGGCCTACCGGGACCAGATTCCCGAATGGGACGACGAACTCGTGCGGCGCTGGCAGGCGGCGGGGCTGCTGCCGCTCGGCAAGACGAACACCCCCGAATTCGCGCTGATGGGCGTGACCGAGCCCGAGCTGCACGGCCCCACCCGCAATCCCTGGGACCTGGGGCGCACCCCCGGCGGGTCCAGTGGCGGCTCGGCGTCGGCGGTCGCGGCGGGCATCGTGCCGCTGGCAGGGGCGGGCGACGGCGGGGGGTCCATCCGTATTCCGGCGTCGTGCTGCGGCCTCTTCGGCCTCAAGCCGAGCCGGGGCCGGGTGCCCTGTGGCGACGGGGTGGGCGAGCCGTGGCAGGGGGCCGCCGTGGAGCACGTCCTGACCCGCAGCGTGCGCGACAGTGCGGCCCTGCTGGACCTCGAACAGGGGCCGGACGCGGGCGCGGCGCTGTTTCTGCCCTCGCCCGAGCGGCCCTACAGTGAGGAAGTCGGGCGCGAACCGGGCCGGCTGCGCATCGGCTTCAGCACGGCGCATCCGCTGGGCCGCTCGGTGCATCCCGAATGCGTGGCCGCCGTGCAAGGCGCCGCCCGGCTGCTGGAATCGCTCGGGCACGAAGTCGAAGAAGTCGCGCTGCCCTGGGACGGCCCCGCGCTCGCCCAGGCCTTTTTGATGCTGTATTTCGGAGAAACGGGGGCCAGCCTCGCCGCGCTGCGGGACACGCTGGGCCGCCCGGCCCGCGCCAGCGACGTGGAGGCTGTGACCTGGCTGCTCGGGCAACTGGGCCGCAGCTACTCGGCGGCGGATTTCGCGGCGGCGCGGGCAAGCTGGAATGTCCACGCCCGCGCCATGGGCCGCTTTCACCAGAACTACGACCTGCTGCTCACGCCGGTTTTGGCCACGCCGCCGCTGCAAATTGGTGAGTTGCAGCCGCGCGGCGTGCAGGCGGCACTCCTCCGGGCCGCTCAGCAGATGGATGTCAGCGGGCTGCTGCGCCGCTCCGGACAAGTCGACGCACTCGCGACCGACATTCTGGAAAAGATGCCCTACACCCAGCTCGCCAACCTGACCGGGCAGCCCGCCATGTCAGTCCCACTGCACTGGACGGCGGACGGGCTGCCGGTGGGCGTGCAGTTCGTCGCTCCGCTCGCCCGCGAGGACGTGCTGCTGCGGCTGGCGGGGCAACTGGAACAGGCGCGCCCCTGGTTCGCGCGGCGGCCCACCGTCGGGCGGGCAGCGGTTGGAGAGGCGGCGTACAGTGGGTCGGCATGACACCTTCTTCTTTCGATGAACGGCTCGCCCGCTACGCCGAACTGCTGGTCAAAGTCGGCGTGAACCTGCCTGCCGGCGGCAAACTGCTGGTCAATGCGCCGCTGAGCGCCGCCCCGCTGGTGCGCCTGGTGGCCCGCGCCGCCTACCGCGCCGGAGCGCTGGACGTGCGGGTGGAATACCACGACGAACATCTCGCCCTCGCGCTCTACGAGGACGGCTCTGACGAGGCCATGGGCTTTCTCCCGCCCTGGGCCACCGAGCAGGTGCAGCACATGCTGGACGACGGCTACGCCCGCCTTTCCATTCGCGGCGACGACCCCGCCCTGCTCAAAAACGTCAACCCCGAGCGCATCGCCCGGCGCAGCAAACTCATGGCCCAGGCCTCCCGCGAGGTCTCGGCGGCGGTCAGCGGCTTCGCGGTGAACTGGACCGTCGCCGCCATGAGCACCCCCGCCTGGGCGCAGGCCGTGTACCCGGAGTTGCCCGAAGCGGAAGCCGTCGCCTGCCTCTGGGACGACATTTTCAAGGTCACCCGCGCCGACCTGCCCGACCCGCTCGGTGCGTGGGAGGACCACGTCGCCGCTCTCGCCCGGCGCTCGGCGCACCTCAACGACAAGCAGTACGCCGCCGTCCACCTGACCACCGAACTCGGCACCGACCTCACCGTGGGGCTGGCCGAGCGCCACATCTGGCAAGGCGGCGCGGAAGAGGCCAAAAACGGCATTGTCGGCGTGCCCAACCTTCCCACCGACGAGGTGTTCACCATGCCGCACCGCGACCGGGTAAATGGCGTCGCCGTCGCCAGCAAGCCGCTGAGCGTGCGCGGGCAGGTCGTGGAAGGCATCCGGGTGCGCTTTGAAAACGGCAAGGCGGTCGAAGTCAGCGCCGAGAAGGGCGAGGACACCCTCAAGAGCCTGATCGCCACCGACGAAGGCGCCGCGCACCTCGGCGAAATCGCGCTGGTCGCCGCTTCCGCGCCCGTTGCGCAAACAGGCACGCTGTTTTTCAACACGCTGTTCGACGAAAACGCCGCTTCGCACATCGCCCTCGGACGCTGCTACCCCACCAACGTGCAGGGCGGCGCCGACGCACAGCAGCGGCAGGCGGCGGGCGGCAACGACTCACTCATTCACGTGGACTGGATGATCGGCACGCCCGGCGCGTCGGTGGACGGCATAACGGCGGACGGGCAGCGCGAACCGCTGATGCGCGGTGGCGAGTGGATGATTTAGAGCATTTGACAGAAAAAGACCCCCTCACCCCTGCCTTCGGCAGGCCCTCTCTGCTCCGCAGCTCTTCGAGTCCCACCAGGGTAGAGGGTCAAAAACGTCAAGCATTCTTATGTCAAATGCTCTAAAGCGGTCCTTTAAGCCCGGTGTGATCGGCACGCGGCGCGGCTACAATGCGGCTCATGAGTGACACCTACAACGCCGAGGGCTTTACCCAGACGCCCTACCTCAGCACCGAGCGCCAGACCAAGTTCACCCAGGCCCCCGAGTTGGGCGACGCCATCGAACCCGGCAAGCAGTACCGCGCCGTGCTGGAAACAAGCAAAGGCCGCATCGTCGTGGAGCTCTACCCCGACGAAGCGCCGATGACCGTCAACTCGTTCGCCTACCTGCTGCGCCACCACTACTACGACGGCATCAAGTTCCACCGCGTCATCGACGGCTTTATGGCGCAGACCGGCGACCCCACCGGCACCGGCATGGGCGGCCCCGGCTACAAGTTCGAAGACGAGTTCGCCGGCAACCACCACCGCCACAGCGGCAAGGGCGTCCTGAGCATGGCGAACGCCGGCCCCGGCACCAACGGCAGCCAGTTCTTCATCACCTTCACTGCGACTCCGCACCTCGACAACCGCCACACCGTGTTCGGCAAAGTCGTGGAAGGTCTGGACGTGCTCGACCGCATCACCCGCATTCAGCCCGGCATGGGCGGCACGCCGGACGTGATCGAAACGGCGTACCTTGTCGAGAAGTAAGCCCAATACAGTTGGGAAAGAAGCTCTGGCTCAGGCCGGGGTTTTTTTTGGTGGTGTGGGGGCGGGTCTTGGGGAGACAGCCCTCAAAGAAAGCCTCCCCACCCCGCTTTTCTCTTCGCTCCACTACACTGGCCCCTATGTCAGACGCACCCCTCACGCTGGAAATTGAAAAGCTCGTCGCCGGGGGGCTGGGCCTCGCCCGCGACGAGGGCGGCGTGGTGCTGGTGCGCGGCGCCCTGCCCGGCGAGCGCGTGACCGCCGACGTGCGCCAGGGCAAGGGCGTGCGCCAGGGCACGGTGCGCGAGGTGCTGCGCCGCAGCCCGGACCGGGTGGACGGCCCCGAGCTGCCCACCGCCGACCTCGCCTTCGCCTCCTACGTGGCGCAGCTCGGCTACAAGCGGGCCTTCGTGGAAGAAGCCCTGGCGCGCATCGCCAAGCTGCGCGTGCCGGTGGGGGAGACGGTGCCGAGTCCCGAGGAGTGGCACTACCGCAACACGGCGCAGTACCTCGTGACGCCGCAGGGCCTGGGCTACCGCGAGCGCCGGGGCCACACCGCCCAGATGTTTCAGGGTGACCCCCTCGTGATGGAGGAAATTGCCGCCGTCGCCCAGAAACTCGATCCCGAGCGGCTCGACCCTGCCACCGAAATCGCCTTCCGCGCCAGTCGCCTGACCGGGGAAGTGGTGGCGGCGCTCATCGGCACCGGGGAGCCGCGTGACTTTCTGCGGGCCTCGGACCACCTGCTCGACGCGGGCGTGGTCGGCGTGTCGCTGGCGCAACCGGCGGGGCGGCGCTTCAGCGCGGCGTGCGCCTCATTGCGGGCGAGAGCGAGATTCAGGAACAGTTCGGCGACGTGCGCGTGAGCATCAGCGCCACCGGCTTCGCGCAGGTGAACCCGGCAGCGGCGGGCCTCGCTTATCGCCGGGCAGCGGCGCTGGCGGCTCAGGGGTTGGGTCAGGGCGAACACGCCGTGGACCTTTACGGCGGCGCGGGGGCTATTGCCCGGCATCTTTCGCCCCACTTTCGCCGCGTAACCGTCCTCGACACCTCCGCCGAAGCGCTCAGCCGGGGCCGGCAGGACGTGGCGCAGAGCGTGGCGGAAGGAGCAGGCGAGAAGAACATCTCCTTCCGGCAGGGCGACGCCTCGCGCCTGGAGGACATCGGCGCCGACGTGCTGGTGGTGGACCCGCCCCGCGCCGGGCTGGACGAGGCGGCGCGCGACCACATTCAGGAAAGCACCGCCGACCGGCTGGTGTACGTCTCCTGCGACCCGGCGACCTGGGCACGCGACGTGGGCGACCTCGTGCGCCGGGGCTGGAGCTTGGGTGAAATCACGCCGCACGACTTTTACCCCCAGACCTCCCACGTGGAAATCGTGAGCGTGCTGGAGCGCTAATGCGCCGCTGGCCCGTCCTGCTCCTGCCGCTGCTGCTCAGCGCCTGTCAGGACCGTGAGGCCCGCGCTCAGAACGCCGAACTGGCGCGGCGGGTGGCGGCTCTGGAAAGCGAGGTGCAGTCGCTGAAAAAGGAGCAGGCGGCCCCCGGCCTGACCCCCCCTGCCGACGCGGCTGCCGTCACCGCCCGCGCCGCCGCGCGCAACTGCGCCACCCAGCTCGCCCGCACACTGGAGGACTACCGCCGGGGCAGCCTGGAGAAGCGGTACCCCGCCGCAGGCGATATCGCGCTGCCACCGCCCTGCCAGAACCAGAAAGTGCGCTGGCAGACGCGCACGGCGCAGGCCTACGCCTTCAGCGTGGTGGACGACGCCGGAGCGGTGTTGGCGGAGGGGCAGGGGCCTTAAGAGCAGTAGCGCAGTTGAGCTTTTGACCCTCTACCAGGGGGAGAGGGCCTTGCCCTAGGCAAGGGGTGAGGGGTCTTTCAGTCCCGCAGAAATGAAAACTCGTTCCAGTATCCTTTTTAACCCAGCCCCGCCAGCGCCCGCTCAATCACCACCGCCACCCCGTCCTCCTCATTGCTCAGCGTCACCTCGTCTGCGGCGGCCCGCGCTTCGGGGTGGGCATTGCCCATCGCCACGCCGCGCCCGGCCCAGGCGAGCATCTCGGCGTCGTTGGGCGCGTCCCCGAAAGCGAGGGTGTCGGCCTGCGCCACGCCCAGGTTCTCGCACAGCAGCGCCAAGCCCGCCGCCTTAGTAATGCCCTCGGCAGCCACTTCCACGAAGGCCGCGCCGCTGTGGGTCGCGTGGAAGCCGGTCAAACCCAACGCACGCACGGCGACGAGCAATTCGGGCGGTGACACCTCGGGGTGACGCAGCACGAATTTCAGGCTCGGGGCGCTCAGCACCTCGTCCAGCGAATACCGGCCCATCGTCGCCGGGTCGCGCTTGTGGTCGGTTTCGGAGGCGAGGTCAGCGTACTCGCCCTGCGCGTAGAAGCCCTCGCCCGCCTCACGGATGCTGGCAAAGACCGTGCCGGGTACCTGTTGCCGAATGGCTTCCGCCAGCGCCCGCTGCATTTCCGGCGCGAGATGACGCTCGAACAGCACCTCGCCGGTCGTCAGGTGAATGCCGAGCGCCCCGTTGCTGCACAGCGCCCAGCCGTCAAAACCCGCGCCCTGCGCGATGCGCCGCACGCCCACCGGCTGCCGCGCCGTGACTGGAACGACGTGAATGCCCGCCGCCCGCGCCGCGTCCAGCGCCCGGCGGGTGCGGGGGCTGACGCTGAGGTCGTCGCGCAGCAGGGTGCCGTCGAGGTCGGAAGCAATGAGGCGCAGAGGCATGAGCCATACGCTACCGCCCGCCCCGCCAAATGACATCATGTTTGCAAAAGGAGGCCCCGCCATGTCCGAGTTCCACGAACTGCAACCGCCCCACGCCCCGCGCTGGCTGCCGCTGGTGCTGGAAACGGAAGTGACCGCCGCGACCCTGCGTTACCGTACCCGGCGCGGTGGCCCCTGGCGCGAGGTGCCGCGTGCCGACATCCTGAGCGCCGACGTGGTGCACCCTGCCCGCTGGAGCTGGCCGTACTCGCGCCGCCTGGACCCCGGCAGCGAGCAACTGCTCAGCACCAGTGGTCGGGCAGTACGGCTACGGTTGCGCGGCGGACAGGTGTTGGTGCTTGGAAGTGGGCGGGCGGCGGAGCTGCTCAGCGCCTTGCGGGGTTAGGAACGGAGCCTGGCCGGAAGTTCGAACCGCCCGTCGGCGCCCGCTTCAAAGGGCAACACCTCCGTTACCGCGTCCAGATTCAATGGTCCATACAGGTGCGGAAAATGCGGACTGCCCGGCTCGTATTCCTCCCAGCGCAGTTCGGCGCGCAATTTTGCCGGGTCAATGACGAGGAGCAGCAGGCCGCTTTGCCCGGCGTACAGAAAGTTGGCGACCCCGATGACCTGTGCAGGTGCCGACAGGTGAATAAAGCCCTGCATCTCCATACTTGGGGCCGAATAAACCCCCGCCCGCTGAGCTGCGGCCCAGGCGGCGGGGGTGGTGATGTGAGTCACGAGACCCGGAATCAGCTTTCGTACTCCAGGTAGGTGTAGCCGAGCAGTTCCTCGCCGTAGTCCTCAAGCAGCTCGTGCTCCTGCTCCTGCGTCAGCGTGCCGCGCCCGATGGCGGCGTCGGCCTGGTCCTCAATCGCGTCGCGCAGCATCGGCTCCTCGTAGCCCATCGACTCGATCATGCGCCGCGCCTTCTGGCCGCGCACGAAGAGGTCGATGTTGAAGCGTCCGCCGGGCCGCACCGTCACGTGCGCCTCGCTCACCTTGCCGAAGAGGTTGTGGGCGCTGCCGAGCACGTCCTGATACGCGCCCATCAGGAACGCGCCGAGGTAGTAGGGCCGGTCGCCGGGTTCGTGCAGCGGCAAGGTGGCCTTCACGTCGCGCAGGTCGATGAATTTCTCGACTTTGCCATCACTGTCGCAGGTGATGTCTACCAGCGTGGCCTGCCGGGTGGGTTGTTCGTTCAGGCGGTCGAGCGGCACGATGGGAAACAGCGCCCCGATGGCCCAGTTGTCGGGCAGGCTCTGAAACAGCGAGAAGTTGCAGATGAACTTGTCGGCGAGCACCTTTTGCAGGTCTTCGAGTTCGTCGGGCACATACTTTTCGCCCTGAATCAGCTTGGCGATCTTGCGCAGAATCGCGTTGAATAGCGCCTCGCCTCGCGCCCGGTCCTCAAGGGTCACGTAGCCGAGGTCGAAGAGGTTGTGCAGCGTCTGCTTGTCGCCCACCGCGTCGTTGTAGGACTCCCGGTAGTTACGCATGGAGATGTTTTCCAGCGTCTCGTACATGTCGCGCACGATCTGGTGGCTGTCCTCGCCCGGCACCGTCAGTTCCTGGTCTTCGAGGTTGCGCGTCGGCCCGGTCACGTCCACCACCGGCAAAATCAGCACGGCGTGGTGCGCAGTGAGCGCCCGCCCCGATTCCGACACGATGACCGGCTCGGGCACTTCGCGCGCCTTGCACACCTCCTGCACGGTGTACACGATGTCGGCGGCGTATTCCTTGACGGTGTAGTTCATGGAGGCGTAGAAGGTCGTCTTGGAGCCGTCGTAGTCCACGCCGAGGCCGCCGCCCACGTTGAGGTATTTCAGGTCGGCGCCCGCCGCGATGAGGCCCGCGTAGGTCTGCGCCGCCTCGCGCACCGCCACCTTGACCCGGCGAATGTCGGTGATTTGCGACCCGATGTGGGTGTGCAGCATCACCAGCGAGTCGAGCATGTTCTCTTCCTTGAGCCGCTCGACCACCCGCAGCAGCTCGTAGGCGTTGAGGCCGAACTTGGCCTGGTCGCCGCCCGACTCTTCCCACTGGCCCGAGCCCCGGGCGTGCAGCTTGAAGCGCACGCCCACAGCGGGCTTGACCCCGAGCGCCTTCGCCTGCTTGAGGATGCGGTCGAGTTCGGTGAACTTCTCGATGGTGATGACCACGTTCTTGCCCAGCGTCCGGCCCCACAGGGCGAGCTTGATGAACCCGTCGTCCTTGAAGCCGTTGCAGCACAGCAGCGCGTCGGGGTGCATCTTCTGCGCGAGGCACAGCGCGAGCTCGGCCTTGGAGCCCGCTTCCAGCCCGTGCGCGTAGTCGTACCCGGCGGCGGCCACCGTCTCCACCACGGCGCGGCGCTGGTTCACCTTGATGGGAAACACGCCCTGGTAATGCCCGGAGTAGTTGTACTCGTTGATGGCGGCCTGAAACGCCTCGTTGAGGTGCTTGACCCGTCCGGCGAGCACCTGCGGAAAGCGCAGGATGACCGGCAGGCTCTCGCCCCGGTCCACGATTTCGTCCACGATGGCGCGCAGCGAGGCGTGCAGGCCCGGCGCGGGGGTGGCCTCCATCAGGCCCTTGTCGGACACGCGGAACCAGCCGCCCGACCAGTTGGGCACCTGGTAGAGTTCGGCGGCGTCGGCGGAAGTAAAGCTGGTGTTGAGCGGATTGGCAGTCGTCATAGCGCTCCTCCTGTGGGTAGGTAGGCTCGCCGTGCGCGGGGTTCGGAGCCGTGCGGGGCACACTCAACGGACGCCGTGCGAAACCGGGGGGCATGATAGGACACGCGGGCCGGGAGGGATGTCAGACCTTCAAGGTCATCGCTGGATTGGCGTTCTCTGTGAACCCCGCGCGGCGGTAGAGCTCGATCCCCATCGGGGCCGCGTTGAGGCCGATGTGCCGGTAGCCCCCCGCCTGCGCCCACGCGAGCGCGGTGCCGAGCAACTGCCCCGCCAGCCCGCGCCGCCGGAACTCGGGCCGCACCGCCATGTTCGCCACCTGCGGCCTGCGGGTGTGGGGGTCTGCCGCCGAGGGAATCTGCGGAAAGAACATCAGCCCCACCGTGCCGGCGCTTTGGCCGTCCACCTCGGCCACCCACGCGACGTACTCGCCGGACGCCAGCACTTCGGCAAACCACGCCTGCCAGGTCGCCAGGTCACGGGCAATCTGCTCTTGCCCCACGCCGTTGTCGGCCTGCATGACGCCGCGCAGTTCAGCGAGGAGTGGGGCGTCTGTGGGGGTGGCGGGGCGAATTGCAGTCATGCCCGATTATCCCTCTGCCCGCCGCTATCCCCCTGCTCGCCGGGCCCGCACGAAGCGTTCGCGTCCGGTCAGGTCGGGCCGCACCTCGGCCTGCCAGCCTGCCGTCCGCAGCTCGGCGGCCAGCGTGGGCGCGTTGCGTGGGTCAAGTTCGAGGAGTAAGGCGCCGCCGGGAACGAGAGCCGCCGCCGCTTCGGCCACCAGCGGGCGCGCCACGTCCAGCCCGTCCTCGCCGGCATAGAGGGCCAGGTCCGGGTCGTGGCGCACTTCCGGGTCGGCAGTGGCACGGTCGGCGGTGGGAAGATAAGGCGGGTTAGAGACAATCAGGTTGAAGGGACCGGACAGGCCAGCGAGCAGGCTGCCCTCGACAAACTTCACGTCCAGCCCACTCAGCGCGGCATTCTCGCGAGCGAGCGAGAGCGCCTCGGGGCTGAGGTCGGTGGCCGTCACCTCGGCCTGCGGGATGGCTGCTTTCAGCCCCAGCGCCAGCGCCCCCGTGCCGGTGCCCACGTCCAGCACGCGGGGCTTCTCCACCCGCCGCAGTTCCTCCAGCGCGAGGTGCAGCAGCCACTCGGTTTCGGGGCGGGGCACCAGGGCGCGGGCGTCGGAGGTGAGGCGCACGCCGCCCCACTCCACCTCGCCGGTGAGGTGTTGCAGGGGCACGCGGGCGGCGCGCCGCTCTATTGAGTCCCAGGCGCGGGCCTCAGCGTCAGGGCCGATTTCTTCCCCGCCGCGCAGCAAAAAGGCCGTGCGGTTCAGGCCCAGGACATGTTCCAGCAGCAGACGGGCGTCCACTTCCGGGGAAGGGACGCCCGCCCGCGTCAGCCGCGCAGTCGCCTGGGTCAGCAGGTCGCGGAGCTGCACCGGCTTAGCCGTGCCGGGGCCGAATCACCAGCCGCCGCGCGGCGCCCTCGCCCACCGATTCGCTCATCACGTCGGGGTTTTCCTTCAGGGCGATGTGAATCACGCGGCGCTCGGCGGGGGGCATCGGTTGCAGCTCGTGCGGCTCGCCGCTTTTGGCGACCTGCACGGCGAGGCGCTCGGCCAGCTTGGTGAGGGTATCGGCCTGCCGCTTGCGAAAGCCGCCCACGTCCACCCGCACGCGCAGGTCGCCGCGCCCGGCGTGCTTGGCGAGCACGGCGTAGGCGATGACCTCGATGGCGCCCAGCGTGCGGCCATCGCGTCCGGCGAGGCGGGCCGCGTTCTCGCCGCTGATTTCGGCTTCCAGCGCGTCCTCGGTTTCGCGGACTTGCACCCGCAGCCCGGGGTCGATGCGCGCCGTGAGCTCGGCGAGAAACTGCTCGAGCACGGCGCGGGGGTCCTCGTCGGCGCCGTGCAGCGGGGCGGACACCGGGGCCGCGTCGGGAGCGGGCGGCGGCAGGGCGCTCTCGTCGGCGTCGCTGATGCCCAGCCCCGCGAGGTAGTCGTCCAGATTGGTGCGGTTGTCCATGAGAGTCAGTGTAGCGTCACGTCCTCCCCGGATGAGGACCGCACCCCCTACGGAGCGGCCCTTTGCTCAAGGTGTTCCAGAATCACCACCGCCGAGGCGTGCTCGCGGGTGTGGGTGAGCGTGAGGTGCGCCACCCAGCCGCGCTCGTGCATTTCCCCGGCAATTGCGGGCGCGAAGCCGAGCATCGGCGCCGCGTAGGGAAAAGGCCCGTCCGGCGTGCGCTCGCGCTCCACCCACACGTCACGCCAGCCATGCGGACGGAGCCAGACTTTTTGAAAGGCTTCCTTGGCGGCGAAGCGGGCCGCCAGACTCGGCGCGGGGTCGCGGTAGCGGCCAGCGTAGGCCAGTTCGGTGGCGGTAAACAGCCGCTCGGCCCGCACGCCTTCGCGTTCCAGCATCCGGCGAATCCGGGCAATTTCAATCAGGTCGTGACCGACGGCGACAATCACAGCCGCGCTCCTGCCTTGCTCGCAGCTTGCGTGGGGTCTCGCCCGATGTTCTGCCGCATGGGGGTCAGTCTAGCGGTCTGATACGGTTCCAAATTGAGCCCCGGACATGTCCAGGCGTAATTTTGCGCGGAGCGCATGGAAAAAATACGGTTTTAAGGAGATGGGCGGGTATCCGGCGCCTTTCCGGATGTTCGGGAATCGGATGAAAACCGTATGAGCAGCGCCACCGAAATCAGCCGACCTCAGAAGAGTTCAGCTCCGTATAACACCGCTACACTGGCCCCATGTCCGCACCCCTTTTTCCCGACCTGCGCCTTCAGTCGGTGGCCGCCCTGCTGCGTGAGGGAGCCGGCGAATGGCGCACGCTGGGGGTCACGCGGATTCGGGTCTTCGGCAGCGTGGCGCGGGGCGAGGCGGACGCGGCGTCGGACGTGGACCTGCTGGTGGACTTCGCGCCGGGGGCGGAGGTCGGCCTGCTGCACCTGATGCGGGTCAAGGCGGTACTGGAGCACTTACTTGCGCGCCGGGTGGACGCCGTAACCGAGGCGAGCCTGCGCGCCCCCCTGCGCGGCGAAATCCTGGCCGACGCGGTGGACGTGATGGACGTGCCCGCCACACTCGCCCCCACCCACCGGCCCAAGCGCTGGCGCTGGCGGCTCTTCGACCTGCTCGCCACGCTGGACCGCCTGTTCGCGCTGACTGCGCCGCTGACCCTCACCACTTTCCAGATGCGTGAGGAAGTGCAGGACGCCGCGCTGCTCGGCCTGCTGCGGCTCGGTGAGACGACGAAGTACATCCCCCAGAGCGTGCAAGACCGCCACCCCGAACTGCCGTGGGCTTACCTGCGCGACATTCGCAACCTGATTGCCCACGACTACTTCAGCATTGACCCCGTGCTGGTGTGGCACACCGTGCGCGACGAGTTGCCCGCCCTGCGCCCCCTGCTGCAAGCCCTGGCTGACAGTCCCGAACTCGACCTGATTCCCAGCCCCCGTCCGTAGGGAACAGTTCAGGTCCAAGAGAGGGCCGAGCGCTCCCGCCAGTACGTTTCCGCCGGCTGAGCGAGCGTGATCAGGGCGGCGAGGTCCACCTCCAGATGGAGCGCCCGCAGGTTTTGTCGTAGTTGCTCCGCCGTACTCGCCCCGCTCAGCACGATGTTCACCCACGGCTGCTGCAAGGCGGCGGCGAGGGCCACCGCGTCCGGGGTTACGCCCAGTCGCCGGGCTTCGGCGGCGAGTGGCGCGGGCACATCGCTCTGCCCCGTCACGCCCCGCGCGCTCAGGCGGCCATTGGCGACTCCTTCCTTGACGACCACCGTCCAGCCCGCCGCGTGCGCTTCGGCCAGCGCCGCGCCCGCCGAGGGTTCGAGCAGGTTCCAGGTCGCCTGCACCGCCCGGAAGGGGCACGCGCCGTTCACCCGCGTCGCTAGCGCCCGCCGCAGCGTGTCGGCCTGCCGGGGGCCACTGGTGCTCAGGCCCACCCGTACGCCCTGCCTCCCCAGTTCGGCGAGCCGTGCCAGCACCCGTTCATCGTCCAGCACGCCACTGTCGAGGGTGGCGGAGTGGATGAGGTAAAGGTCGGGGGCGCGTCCGAGGGCGCTCAATGTCTCGGGCCATTGCCTCTCTAATGTGGCGAGCGAGTGGTCCTTGACCTCGTGCACCGGGGCGTCGCTGCGCCAGTCGGCGACGTAGGTGTAGCCCCATTTGCTGCCCACCGTCAGGGTGTCCGGCGCGTGCCCGCGTGCCCGCAGCCAGCCGCCCAGAAACTCCTCGGCGCGGCCATAGCTGCGGGCGGCGTCGAACACCCGCAGGCCCGCGTCCCACGCCGCGTCGAGCATCGCCCAGGTGTGGTCGCGCAGGTCGTCTCTTCCCTTGTCCGGCCCCAGGTCGGCGCCGTGCCCCAGGTTGAGGTAGCCGGGCCGCCCCAGCGCCGCCAGACCCAGGCCCAGTCGTGGGGTATGGGTTTGGCGCGGGGAGGCAGAGACAGACTGGGTGGAAGGGGCGGTCATGCGGATATTCTGCCTGTCCTGCCGGGAGAGGCTGGCCCGGGGGCCGCGCCCGCTGGCCCGCACCTGCCCATACAATGTGCGGCGTGACCGACCTCTCTGATTCCCGCCCGTCGCGGACCGCCGCCCGGGTCGCGCAGGTCGCCAGCGGCGCAGCGTTACTCGCGCTGCTGCTGACCCCGCTGGCCGCGCTGGGCCGTACCTTCGACGGTGCGCCGGTGCTGCTGCACCTGTTCGGCGGCCTGCTGAACCTCGGCAGCACGACGGATGTCCGCCTGCCCCCCGCCGGGCCGACCCAACTGCTTGGCCTCACGTCTTTCGCGCTGCTGCTCGCCACCTTCGTCGGGGCGCTGCGGCGTCAGCGCTGGTTTTGGATCACCGGACTCCTCGCCGCGCTCGTTTCGGTTGCCGCCGTGCTGCTGCTCAACCGCGCGCTGGGTGACGAAGTGGCCCGCGTTGCCGCCGACACGACGATTCGCCGCCCGGTCAAAATCCGGCTGCGGAGTTTCTACGAGGGCGGGGGCATGAACCTCGGCCTGTTTTTCTCGGTGCTCGGTGGCTTGATTGCGACGGGCGCGGGGCTCAGTGCCCAGCGGGTCTGGTGGGAGCGGCTCAACCGCCTGCGCGGGCTGCTCGTCCCCGCTGCCGCCATTGCCCTCGCCATCGCCGTGGGCGCGGTGGTCGTGCTGCTGGTGCAGGAGCCCATCAACCAGACCGGCGCAGCGCTGGGCACCTGGGGCGCGTGGCTCGCGCGCACCGACCTGGTGTACTTCGTCTACTCCACGCTGTTTGCGCCGATCACCAGCCTCAACCCCTTCCTCGACAGTCTCAAGCTTGCTACCCCGCTGATTTTCACTGGCCTGTCGGTGGCGTTCGCCTTCCGCACCGGGCTGTTCAACATCGGCGCGCCCGGTCAGCTCACGATGGGCGCCATCGCCGCCATGCTGGTCGGCGTGTACGCTCCGGCGAGCCTCGGCTGGTTGCTGCTGCCGCTCTCCATCATCGCGGCGGGCGCGGGCGGAGCGCTGTGGGGCGCCATTCCGGGGCTGCTCAAGGCCCGCTTCGGGTCGAGCGAAGTCATCAACACCATCATGCTCAACTACATCGCCGCCGGGATTTTCGTCTTCCTGATCGGCTCCAACGAGTTCCCGTTCCTGGGCAAGACCTACAACCTGCCCATCAAGGCCGAGGGCTACGAGGCCCAGAGCGCCGAGCTGCACGAGGCGGCCCGCCTGCCCACCATGCTCGATCTGCTGAACGTGGGCAAGGAAGGCGCGATGGCCCTGAGCCTCGGCTGGTTGTTCGCCCTGATCACGTACTTCGTGGCGCGGCCCTTCCTGCGGCGGACGCGGCAGGGTGGCCTCCTCGCCTTCATCGCGGCGCTGCTGGTCGGGGCGCTGACGTGGCGGATTGGGGTACCCATCAACATCGCGGGCAGTCAGCTCAATGCCTCGTTCCTGCTTGCGCTCGCCTGCGTGGCGCTGTTCGGCACTCTGATGTGGCGCACCGCCACCGGCTACGCGCTGCGAGCGGTGGGCCTCTCGCCCAAGGCCGCCGAGTACGGGGGCATCAGCGTGGCGCGCGGCACCATCCTCGCCATGACCATCGCCGGGATGTTCGCCGGGCTCGCGGGCACCCACTACGTACAGGGCGGCGCGCTCGACGACTACCGCCTGAAGCAGAACATCCCCGTCAACGTGGGCTTCGACGGCATCGCGGTGGCGCTGATGGGCCAGAGCACCCCGGCGGGCGTGGTCGCCTCCAGCCTGCTCTTCGGCACCATCGATACGGGCGGGGTAGACGCCGACCTCAAGCTCGACGGCGTCAACAAGGACATCGTGACGGTGCTCAAGGCGCTGATCGTGCTGTTTATCGCGGCAGGGGGCTTCCTGTCGCGCCGCGTGACTGATCCGCCGCCTCCGCAACTCGCCGGGCCCGGCGGCTCCGACCCGAACGCGACCAGCAGCCTGCCCAACGTCGCGCAGGCCAGCCGGGGGCAAACCGGCAGCGGCCAGGGCACCGACGGCATCGACACCGACCCGCAGGCCCGTGAGGGTCAGACCCCCGCGCCGCAGCAAGGGAGCTTTTGATGGACATTCTCAGTCAGATTCTGAGCACCACCTTCCTGCTGATTTTCATTCGCAGCGTGGTGCCACTCCTGCTCACCGCGCTCGGCGGCCTCTTTTCCGAACGCAGCGGGGTGGTCAACATCGCCCTCGACGGCCTGATCATCTTCGGGGCGCTGGCGGGGGCTATCGTCACGCTCGCGACCGAGGGGCAACTCGGCGGCCTCGCGCCCTGGCTGGGCTGGCTCGCCGGGGCCGCGGTGGGCGGTCTGGTGGCCTGGATCCACGCCGTCCTGAGCATCAAGTACCGCGCCGATCAGGTCATTTCCGGCACGGCGATCAATCTGCTCGCCACGGGTGTGCCGCCAGTGCTCTTGCAGGCCCTTTACGACACCAGCACCGAGTCGCCGAAGTGCAGCACTCCCTGCCGCTGTGGGGCGTCGGAGACTTCAAGTTCTCCCCGCCGGTGTACTTCGCGTTCCTGATGGTGGCGCTGACGTGGTACGTGCTCTACCGCACCCCCTACGGCCTGCGCCTGCGGGCCACCGGCGAGCAGCCCGGCGCGGCGGCGAGCATGGGGGTCAATGTCCAGCGGATGCGCTACTCGGCGGTCATCCTCTCGGGCGTTCTCGCCGGGTCGGCGGGCGTGTTTCTCAGCATCGGCAACCTCAGCGCCTACACCCGCAACATGAGCGCGGGCCTGGGCTTTATCGCCCTCGCCGCGCTGATCTTCGGGCAGTGGAAACCGCTGGGCGTGCTCGGCGCCACCCTGCTTTTCGGGCTCTTGCAGGCCATCAGCATCGCGCTCGGCGGCAAGGACCTGCTGCCCGACCCGCTGGTCGGCGCGCTGCCTTACCTCATCACCATCCTGGCGCTGATCTTCACGGGCCGCAGCGCTGCGCCCAAGGCCCTGGGGCGTGCCTACGAGGGCTGAGACAGCGGGGCCGAGACCCACCAGGAGCGTCTTAAGAAAGGGGAGGGGAGACCGGTGCGCTGGCCTCCCCTTTTCCCTGGCTTCTGCCCTACAGTGACGGCACTGTGATGCCATCCTCATCCACTCCCAATGCCTTTCAGTACGCCTGGCGCAATCCCTGGGTGCGTCTGGTCGTGTTTCTAGGGCTCTTCTACCTGCTCTACCTCTTCATCGGGCAGATCACCACGGTCCTGGTGGACTTCGCGGTGGCCTTCTTGATCGCCTACCTCGCCAACCCGTTGCTTGGCTGGCTGGAGAGAGGCCGGGTCCGGCGCGGCCTGGGCGTCTTCTTCGTGCTGCTGCTGTTTCTCGGCCTGCTGGCGCTTGCTGGGGCACTGGTCGTGACCGTGGGTGGACAGTTTGTGCAGCTGTTTCAGAACCTGCCCGCGCAGATCGACAACCTCAACCGCATCCTCGACGGCGCGGTGCAGTGGCTCTCGGGCCGTGGCATCCCCGGCTTGGCCGACGCCCAGACCCGCATGACCGAAGCGCTGCGTGACTGGATCGCCAACATCGGCAACAACATCGTGCCGATTTTGCAAAACGCCCTCAGCTCCACCGGCACGCTCTTTAACCGTCTAATCTCCATCGGGGGCGTAATTGGGCAAGTGCTGCTGATCCTGCTGCTCAGCGTGTACCTGATGCTGGATTACGCTCGCGTAAACGCCTCACTGCTGCGGGCCTTTCCTCGTCCCTGGCAACCGAAGGTCCTCGAATTCAGCGACCTCATCGGCACGGCGGTGGGCGGTTACGTGCGCGGCCAACTGCTGATCGCCGCTTTCATCGGCATCTTCGTGTGGCTCGGCCTGACCATCGTTGGTATTCCGAGTGCGGCGGCCATCGGCTTTCTGGCCGGCGCCTTCAACATCGTGCCTTACCTTGGGCCGATCATCGGGGCCACGCCCGCGCTGCTGCTGGCGCTGACCCTCCCGAACGCCGGCTTCAAGATGATTCTCGTGGTGGTGGTCTTCGTCCTCGCCAACCAGATCGAAGGCAACTTCCTCAGCCCCTACATCCTCAGCAAAACCACTGACCTGCATCCGGTCACGGTGCTGCTCGCCATTCTGGTCGGCGTGGCGCTGATGGGCTTCGCGGGCGCCCTGCTCGCCGTGCCGCTGGTGGCGCTCGGCAAACTGATGCTGGAGAAGTACTACTATCCCAGCCGCGTCTATTCGCAAGGCCCCTGAATTTCAAACCTTCGCCAGTGCCTCCTTACTCGGGAGGCATTTTTTATTTCTCTGTGGCAACCAGACAAAAAGAAAGACGAGAGAAGAACCCAGGGCTCCTCTCTCGTCTTGCTGGCGGTCCGGACGGGATTTGAACCCGCGACCTTCTGCGTGACAGGCAGATATGCTAACCGCTACACTACCGGACCAGCGGAAAAAAGAGTACGGGCCACCAGAGAAGATGTCAAGGGGGCCACTTTTCGAGTGGAGCGGGCGCTCAACTGGCCTGGCGTCCCTTTGTAATGCTCTGATTTGCCCTGAACCGAAGTGACGTTCTGAGAGCCCTTGAGCGTTTGACAAAATGATGCTGCGTGATCTTGACCCTCT